>NZ_JBFTRT010000267.1:0-6388 GCF_056399685.1 Pedobacter sp. 01N416 | reverse complement strand
GGCAATGGTTGAGGTGGCGTTATAGGCCATTTTATAGGTTTCAGCGCCCGATCCAGGATACAAAACCACATGTCCATCGGCATCTAAAACTTTTGCTCCGCGTTGTTTGGCTAAATAGGTATAATGTTCTTTAAAAAAGCTAAGTGAACTTTCAATCAATGGAAGATATTTTTCGATGTTATTGCCATTATACCTTTCTGTTTCCAATATCATCATACAGAACTCTAAAACAGTATCCCACTGGTATTCTAACCAGGCATTGTATTCCATGCCTTTGTTAAAATCGGCAGGACGTTTCCAGCCATATTCTGCTGGGTTTGGTAATCCAAAATTTTCCAATTGCTCTGTAAAACTGGCGCCATTATGTCCCCAGGCAGACTGTGTCCTGATTTCAGCATTTTTTAACAAATTCAGGTAGAAATCGAACTGAGGTTTCATCATTTCAAAATCGCCGCTTTTTAACATCGGCCAATAGACCAAACGTTGATTTTGAGCGGTGTGGGTACCTCCTCCCCAATTCCTGAAATCGGGTGTATATTTCAGCACCGTATCAGTAAGTTGTGGATCGAAGGTAAATAAACCGCCATTAAATTTCGTAGGGTATTTGCCAAAGGCATTGCAACCCAACATATACCTGAATAACTGATAATTTTTAGCCGATTGATTGGCTGATTCATCTTTCGAATCGATATAAATGAAACTCTTTTCAAAGTAATCATTCCACCATTTTATACTGGATTTATGCTTGTTATTGATTTTTAATGAAGTTAACTGTTTTTCCCAGTCAGAAATTGATTCAGTTTTAACTGTATGTAAAGCAATGGTAATGTGGCTTGAACGCGAAGGTTTTTTACTTTTCAACGTCCAGCCTTTAAAAGGTGTACTTAAATAGATACCTTCATCATTTCCTGCCTGAAACAGGTTATCTCCCTGCATCAATCCGCCGAAAATCATGTTTTTTAACGGATTGAACAATTCGGCTTTTCTATCATCAAGACCTTGCTGTTTTACTGTAATATCGAATACGGTCTCGGCTTTATTTTGATGGTAAAATTGAACGTTATTGTTTTTAAAAGCAATTTCATCTTTAAAGGTTTTTACAATGCCCTGAGGCGCCCATTTATACGAATTTTGGTTGTTCTCTTTGCCTTTTGTAATGCGGTCTTCAAAGCGCCAGCTTTCGTAACTGGCTTCTGTTGTGATGCTTTGGCTGGATTTAATGTCTAAATGGATAACGRGATTAAAAACATCTACCCAAACATTGATTTTCGTACTTAATTTACCATTTGAGCCTGAGATCTGCGCGTAACCATCTTTTAAGATCAGTTCTTGCTTAAATGTTTTCCCTTGAAAAGGGTTTGGGGATAATTTGAGTTTTACACGACCAAGTTTAAGCAAGGTATTATTCTCGTCGAAGGTGCCGCTTTTGGATAGATAGAGGTAAACATTACCATTTTCTACCCATAGGTTAAGGCCGATATCGCCACCACCTACAGGCATGGAGGCTGAGGAATTAAGGCTTTGGGTATTCCAAACCAAGTTAGGTGGGCTTTTTTCCTGTGAAAAAGCACTTGAAGTGAGGAAGCACAAAGACAGGGAGCACACCAAGAAAAGGTTGAGTTTTTTTGACCATATAAGGCCTATAACAACATATAAGTTTCTAAATGAAGTGCTTAGTGTGCTTTGTGCCTTTGTGGTTAGTGTTTTTTGGCCTGTGGTATTGAACCACCTAAGCCAGCTGAGAACACCTGAGGCATGGTTCAAAGACTTTGACCATATAAGACATATCAGAACATTTAAGTTCCTAAATAAAATACTTTGTGTCTTCGTGGTAAAATTCATTTTATAATTATTAATTCTCCCAATCATCGGTACGGAATGAAGAAACGGGTAAGCCATCGTTCCCAAATAAATCGCCGGTTACAAAATCTTTAAAGGCATAGCGAACAGCCACGGGTACTTTAACCTGCGCTGCTGAAACAGTGATGCTACTTCCGGTTATGGTTGCTTTTGCAGGGTAAAATATATGGTCTGCCCCCGCTACTTCAAATAAGGCCAAATCTTTGCCAAATGAAGTTAAGCCATTTGTTACATTTTGAAACTTGATCACGGCTTTATTTTTATCAATGTTCAAAGATTCATAGTTCGGGCTTARTGCACCAAAACCTTTTATACCATAAGTTTGAGATAAGGCCAGGTAAGCCAAACGGGTTCCGCCCTGTTTTTTGTTTGCGGGATGGATTGATTTTTCCTCGCCGATATCCATTAAAACTGCCATCCCCGAATTTTGAATTTTAGTTAGGGATTTACGTTGTGCATCCCGTAAAAAGGCCGAGTTAAATTTTCCACCAACATGGTAAGGCGGCAATTGGGCATAGTTGTAGGGCGCGATTTGCGCATAATAGAAGGGAAAATCGCCATTATCCCAATTTTTTCTCCAGGAAGAAACCATCGCAGGGAACAAATCTTCGTAGCGGTCTGGACGTTCATAATTCGATTCGCCCTGATACCAAATGGCACCTTTTATGCCATAACCGATTACAGGATAAAGCATGCCATTGTATAAGGTTGTGGGCGTTCTGCTTACTTCTTTTATACTGTCGGTTTTTGAGGGGATTTTAACCTCAGGGAATGCTTTTAAATCCTCAGGCGACATCCAGGCCTCAATTGTAGAACCACCATAACTATCGTTGATGATCCCGATAGGAACATTTAACATCTCGCTTAATAAGGAACCAAAGTAATAAGCGGTTGCGCTAAAATTGGCAACGGTTTCTGGGGCAGCTAATTTCCATTGCGAAGCTTTGCTGTTTTCTTGTCGTTCGGTGATGGAAGAACGCGGAACAGTATAAAGCCTGATGTTTTTATTGGTAGATTTTAGAATGGCCTCATTTGAACCAATTATCGGCTGACTTTTAAAACCTTTCATGGGCATTTCCATGTTTGATTGGCCACCACAGAACCAAACTTCACCAATTAAAATATCCGTCAGGACAAGTTTTTCACCATCATTTAATTCAATATTATATGGGCCTCCGGCCGATGGAGTAGCAATTTTTATTTTCCATTTACCGGCCTGATCAGTAATAACAGTGTAGTGCTGTTTGTTCCAGGAGGTATTGATTTTCACCTTGGTAGCAGCTTTGGCCCAGCCCCATATGGCAACATTGCTTTGTTGTTGTAACACCATATGATCAGTAAAAATCGACGCAGGCTTTACCATGGCTGATGCGATGAGGCAACATGCGAAGTTTAGGAATATGAAGAGTTTTAGTTTCATTTTTGTTTTTTATTTTTTTAGTCGGTCGTCACCCTGAATTTATTTCAGGGTCTTAATTGTGATGCTGCTTAGCATTAAAGATGCTGAAACAAGTTCAGCATGACGCGCCCTATTACATCATCTACTCACCGGCAGCCACACCGACATTTCTGAATGCCCTCTGTTTCCCCAGGCAAAGTATGGCACCAGTTTAATTTCTGTTATTGTATTTTTATCTTCAATCGGCCTGTACAACACATTTTTCCAGTCGTTTGTCGCTACCATTTTTGCATTTCCTACTAAACTCATCATTGCAGCTCCATCTATATTAATGGGTTTGACCTCAAATTTGGTTGAAGCTGGGATGAAAGCATTAAAAATACTTTTACCAGGTAAATCTGTCGATTCGAGGCAGTAAACAATTGGTCCGCGTTTTACCGCTACCTGATTCCTGTTTTCTTCGACCAAAGGATTGGCTTCAATCAAAGTGGCATCCATAGGGAGATTTAATTCTATTACATCACCTTTTTTCCAAACGCGGCTTATTTCTGCATAAGTCCCGGAAACGGCTTTAAGATTTTCAGTTTTTCCATTGATTGTGATCTGTGCATCATGTGTCCACGACGGGATTCTCAAAAATAACGAATAAGCTTTATTCCCTATTTCTTTAATGCTGATTTTGATCTTCCCATCCCAGGGATAATTGGTTTCTTGCGACAAAGAAATTTTCTGACCATTGGTTAATGTAGTATTTAAGTTATTGCCACCATATAAATTGAACCACAATCCTTTATCTGAAGTACTGTAGGCATAATCACTAACTTCTGCGATCGTTCTGACTATGTTTGGTGGGCAGCAATTGGATAACGCGATATAAGGCACCCTATCTTTCGACCAGCGTTGTTTAAAAGGTAAATCGTCTGATTGCGCCAAAGGATTGGTGTATAAGAAGTTTTTTCCATCCAAACTGATTCCAGATAAAACGCTGTTGTGCAAAGCGAGTTCCATTACATCAGCATATTTGGCATCGCCTGTAATCTGCAACATGCGCCAGTTCCAGAGTACGTTACCAATGTTGGCGCAGGTTTCGTTATGTGCGGTAAAATTTGGCAATTGAAAATCACGACCGAAAGCCTGGTGAATTTTCTGCACATCGGCCGGATTATAGGATGTGCCATCGGGCGAAGTCCCATCGTAAAGCGAGCCACAGCCACCCGTGATGTACATTTTGTGCTGATTGACATCATCCCACATTAAATTCAATGTTTTTAAAAGAGAATCTTTACCCGTTTCGGCATATAAATCTGCTACACCCGCATAAAGGTAGTTGGCACGTACGGCATGGCCCATGGCTTTGGTTTGTTGTAGAAAAGGGATCCGATCCTGGTTATCATCGGTACCATCATTAATTTTACCTTTTATGGCAATTAAATGCTGGGCCAGTTCTAAATACCGGGGATCTTTCGTGGTGCGGTACATTTCTATCACGCCCATGTAATGCGATGGACAAATGGCGTTTCGTACCAATGTCGGTGAAGCAGATTTATAGAAATTATACAGATAATCTGTCGCTTTTTTAGCAATGTTGAGCAAAGTAGTTTTTCCGGTTGCACGATAATGGATGCAGCCAGCTGTCATTAAATGGCCTATATTGTACGATTCGAAGCTCAACCTATCCTGAAACTGGTTTTTAGACCCTGTTTTGCGCTGCTCAATCATTGCTTTGGTATAGATGTAACCATCGTCGCGTTGTGATTTACCGATTACCACAATGGCTTTATCCATCATTTCGTTCAGTTTTGGGTTTTTGGTTGAAGTGTATAAAACAGCTACAGCCTCCAAGGTTTTGTAATAATCGCCATCATGGAAAGATGGACCAGCATGTGAGCCGGTATCTAAACCTGCTGCAATTTTGAAATTTTCAAAAGCGTGACTGATCTTTGGATCGTTATAAATGGCCCACATATTGGGTACCATGGTTTCGGTGGCTACTTTAAACCGATCGGCCCAAAATCCTTTTGTCCAGGTTACATCAGTCATATTGATGCTGTGCAATTTCGCGTAAGGCGAATTTGACGTATTTACCAAAGCTTTGTCTTGTGCTTTAGCGCTTAACGTTAGAAAAAGCGTTACGCAAATAATTACCTGAAGTCGTAGAGTCTGCAGGGCAAAATTTTTGGTTATATGGAGTAGCTTTTTCATTATTTTTTAGTTTTTAAACTGCAAATGCTTCTTGTTTTGGTGTTATTAATCTAATTTATTGCCAAAAGTCCTTAGATTCTGAAGCGTAGGTAATGGCCTGATCATTATTTTCTTTGTATTTTTCTTTAAGATTTTTTCGGAACCCAATAATGTTGTAGTTTCCGTTCTCACTCCTGTTAAAAGATTAAATACAGTCTCGGTTGTCGAATTTTTCCCATCATAAACGACACTAGAGACTTTAATCAACTGAAAAACTCCATTTTTGTAGATGAATTTATACTCAAAGCGAACATCATTTTTTTCAGTGTTCATTAATAAAAATCCGTCTTCAATAAAAAAAAAAAGGGATTTGATTTTTAGTATGTACACCGTTTACATATTGGGGTTCAATTACATCAGTTGAAGAGAAAACCATTTTAAATTTCTTATTTGGCTGTAATAAAAATATTTGTAACCTTAATGGGACCGCTGTATCAATCGTATCCATCATAATTATGGTT
Source organism: Pedobacter sp. 01N416 (assembly GCF_056399685.1). Lineage (NCBI taxonomy): Bacteria > Pseudomonadati > Bacteroidota > Sphingobacteriia > Sphingobacteriales > Sphingobacteriaceae > Pedobacter > Pedobacter sp. 01N416. The sequence continues at coordinate 427 of NZ_JBFTRT010000267.1, read as the reverse complement.
TTGTCCGTTAAACCATCTTTATTTAAATCGCCCTTTTCTAATCTGATCTGGACATTAAAATTATCCTTTACTTTCTTTTGTTGAGCGTAAACCACAGTTTGGGTAAATGCCAGAATTAATACAATTATTTTTTTCATATATTTTGAAATATTAAATCCCATTTACTCTTCCACTTGTATCACTACCGGCCCTAATAATCCCGCAGGATTTAAAGCTTTACCTTCCAATCGGAAAGGTGCAGTTGTTTTGGTAATTCTTTTATTTTCTGGCAATTTGCTATCGCCTATTAAACGGTTAGCCCAGGTATTTGTCACTTCGATGGTAATTTGGTTCTCGCCTTTTTTAATGGCTTTACTAATTTCTAAACGGTGCGGAGCAGTCCACAAAGTGCCGCAGTTTATTCCATTGATTTTTACTTCGGCAATAC
>NZ_JBFTRT010000266.1:0-6404 GCF_056399685.1 Pedobacter sp. 01N416 | reverse complement strand
GTGCAAGGGCCGATGCCTCTAACCTTTTTGGTGTCGCGACAAACGATAAATGGAAACCGCTATGGTCGGTAGGCCTGGCCTGGGATATTTCAAGGATGCCTTTTTTTAAATTGGGTTTTGTAGACCAGCTGAAAGTAAGGTACACCCTGGGTTTCAGTGGCAATGCCGATCCATCCATGAGCGGGGTAAATACCATCCGTTACCAGGTTAATTCACCTTATACACAATCGCCATATGCCATTTTCGATAAATATGCCAATCCCGATCTGAGGTGGGAGTCGGTGAGGATGATGAATGTGGGTCTGGATTTCAGTTTGCTCAAATCCAGGCTTTCGGGCAGTGTGGAGTATTACAGGAAACATGCTTCTGATCTGTTCGGGGTGTACCCGATTGATTATACCACCGGGGTAGGAACCACGGTATTACGCAATGTTGCCGAAATAAAAGGGAACGGTTTCGACCTGCAACTGAATGCAAGAATCCTTCAGGACAGCTTTAGCTGGGGCACCACGCTTAATCTTTCGGTGTACAGGGATAAAGTAGCGAAGTATTACCTGCCATCGGTACAGGGGAGCAATTTTGTGCAGTCTAATGCCACGGTATCGGGTGTAGAGGGCTTGCCGGTATACTCCATTTTCTCTTACCGCTGGGCGGGCCTTGATGGGGCAACCGGCGAACCGATGGGCTTTTTGAACGGCCAGCCGAGCAAGGCATACAGCAGTATCATCAGCAGTACAAAACTTCCTGACCTGGTATTTCACGGGTCTGCGCTGCCCCGTTATTTCGGTAATATGGTAAACGACTTTGGGTTTAAGGGCTTTACCCTTTCGGTAGCGCTCAGCTTTAAGTTTGATTATTACTTCAGGCGCAAGGGTATTGATTATACCAGCCTGTTTGCCAGCGGTAGTGGGCATGCCGATTTTAGTAACCGTTGGAAAGCCCCGGGCGATGAGGCTTTTACCCAGGTACCGTCAATGCCCTATCCGGTTTCCAGCAGCAGGGAATCGTTCTACCGCTCTGCTGAAGTACTGATTGATAGGGGCGACCATATCCGCATTCAGTACATCAACCTTGATTATGCATTTGAAAAGTCCCTTGCAAAAAAGATCGGTTTAAAAACATTAAACGTATTTGCCAACCTGGCTAACGCCGGTATAATTTACAGGGCGAACAAACATCACCTCGACCCTGAATATGTAACCAGTGGCTTTAACTTACCCCCGGGGCAAACTTTGGCTTTCGGCTTAAGGGCGGGCCTTTAAAATTTATGATGATGAAAAAGAGAAACCATTTTGGATATTGGCTATTGCTGGCTGTTTTTGCTACTGGAGTTTTAGGTTGCCAGCAGCTTTTGGATGAAAAACCCGATCAGCGGCTCGTGATACCCTCAACCCTGGGCGATTTCCAGGCGCTGATGGATAATTTCGGGGTGCTGACTGCTAACGATCTGATCTCGGCGGAAATATCGGCTGATGATTATTACCTTACCGATGCCGACCTTGCGGCCCTGCCCAGTGAATATGAGCGCAGGATGTACAGCTGGCAAAAAGATAATCTTTTTGAACCCGGAAGCAACGAGTGGGCCTATCTTTACAAAGCCGTTTATTCCTGTAATGCAGTATTGGAGGGAATGGAAGCCTCAACGATTGAAAGGGACACCAGATTCAACAATGTAAAAGGACAGGCACTGGTATACCGCGCCAAATGCTTTTTGCAGGGACTCGGCGTCTGGGCAAAGGCTTACCAGGTATCTTCACCAGCAGACCTCGGTATTCCGCTGCGCCCCAGTGCTGATTTTAATACGCCTTCTACCAGGGCTACCGTTCAGGAAGGTTACCAAAAAGTACTAAGTGATTTAAAAGCTGCGGTACCGCTTTTGCCGGACAAAGCATTAAGTGCCACCAGGCCATCAAAAGCCAGTGCCTATGGGCTTTTGGCGCGTACCTTCTTATACATGGGCAATTACCAGGATGCTGAAAGTTATGCCGATTCATGCCTTCGGATCAATGGTGCGCTTCTGGATTATAATAAACTCAATGTTGCAGACCGCTATCCGGTGGCGCTTTTTAATCCTGAAGTGGTTTTTAACACATTTGTTCCGCCTTCAACAATTGTAACCAGCACCAGGGCGAAGATTGTTCCCGAGCTTTTACAGGCCTACCAGGCTGATGATTTGAGAAAGCAGGTATTTTATCTGCAGAGTGGGGGCGCTTATTATTTTAAAGGCACCTATTTCCAGCCCGCACTTTTTTTCGGTCTGGCTACTGATGAAATGTACCTCACCCTTGCCGAGTGCCAGGTAAGGAACGGAAAAACAGACCTTGGCATACAGACCTTGAACAAGCTTTTGGTGGCCAGGTTTAAAACCGGAACATTTGTGCCCCTGGTGACGGGTGATAAAGCCACTGCATTGGATATGGTGTTGATCGAACGAAGGAAAGAGCTGGTAATGAGGGGGATGAGGTGGATGGATGTTAAACGTTTAAATGCTGAGGGTCGGGGGATTGTGCTGAAGCGCAGCATAGGCGGGACTGACTACACCTTAACGCCAAACGATAAACGGTATGCGCTGCCGCTGCCTGAAGATATCATTGCACTAACGGGTATGCTCCAGAATGAGCGGTAAAACAAAGGGCCTGGTCAAACTAACCAGGCCCTTGATCACTTACAGTGCGCGTTTGGCCGGAGCACCATCCCTTACATCGGCTGCATTGCTGCCATAGGTATCAAAGATGTACTCAGTCAGCTTCTCCTGCGTATCAACCGTTTCGGGTGTAATCAGGTAACAAGGTGCAGCATTGCCCGAATTACAACTGGTAGGCGGGCTTAGTGTAGTTGAATATTCGTGGCCGTTTGTCGCATCGGATAACTGGTCGCCAACAAAATTCCATTGGATGTCGGTTTTGGCTGATTTAAATGCACTGGTGGTAATGGTTAGGCCGAACCCCAATACGAGGGCTACAAGGCCAAGGTTTAATTTTTTTAACATGGTATATAGTTTTAAATAATCTCCCTTTAGGGAGGATAAATGAAGTCGATCTGGTATGGTGGTCTCGCGATCGGTTGATTTTTCTGTATGGGATGGGACCAGTATCCGGTTATGCTGGCTACTCGTTGTCACGAACCTCCCGCTTTAGGTGAATAGTTAAGCTAGTTATCGTTAATGCGGTGAATACAAGGTTAAAAATGAGATGCGATTTCCAGCCGAGCCATTTTAGTACACCGCCACAGCTACAAGGTGCCTTGCTGAAATAGTCGGCCAACACCAGTGCGATGTAGGCGGTGAAGGCAAGCAGAAGTACGGATGAAAACAGCAGACCAACTATTACGGTCCTTTTGAAACATAACAGGAGTGCAGTAATAATTTCTGCAGGGATCAAAAAATACAATAGGAAATCTGCCAGCCAGCTGGGAAAAGACTGGTTATGGAGCTGCTGGTCAAATGCTGAAAAAGTAAAGAGTTTACTGAATGCGGCGTATACAAATAATAGTACGAGCAGTGGTGGAACGGATGATTTTAAAATTGCCTTCATGGTAAAAGAATTATGAAACAAATTAAAGGCGAATAGAAAAGCCAAAACAGTATGAGATGGGTATTATACCCTTTTAAGCGACGAAGAGATGAAAGAAAGTAAGTCAATGCTATACCGGTTTTTACCGCAGTTATTTTTACGGGCACCGTACTATAGCTTTACCGGCTATGATCTCTCGCGGTTGCCGGAAGTGTTGCGGGAACAGGCTTTTCGCAATGCAGTTTTTTTGGCAAGCGCCGGGTTTTATGCGTTACTTGAAAAAAAGGAACTTGATTTCGATAAATTATCAGATAAGGAAAAACATACCCTTTATAAGTATTATAACCGGATGTGCTTCAGACCAACTCCTTTTGGAAGCTTCTCCTCCTTCACTTTACTCCAATGGGGAAGCGGTGGTCAGATCAGGCTTGCCGGAAGCGATGAGTCGGTTCTTCATTTATTGCCTGATCAGGAATTTTTAAGGAAACTAAAGAACAGGGCGGAGGCTGATCAGTCTGACGGATTAATGGTCAACCCTGCGCTGTACCGGTTTAATGATATTTTCCGCTACACGAAATCATCTTTGGATGATAAGGGGCGGTTTAGCTTTTCTCTGGAAGGGATTGCAGCCGTAAAATTTAATGTACAACTGTTTTCATTTTTATCTTCGAAAAAGGTGTCAAGAGATGTGGTCCTGGGCTGGATTATGCAGCATAGTGAGTGTTCAGAAACAGAAGCGGAAGAATACATCGGGTTTCTGCTGGATGCTGGGGCGGTTTTCAATGGTTCTCAGGGCAAAGTAATCAGTAACGAGATCATTGAGAACTTCTTTGGCTTACCTGGCTGGAATGGGTTCTGGAAAAATTACACGATGATTCCTTTATTGGGTGAAGTAGCCCTGTCGGCTTTGGCAGGGGAAATTAGGGAAATTGCAAAGGAAATAAAGCCTTTTGGACAGCCATTTTATGCTGCTCTTGAAAGGCCAAACAAAACTGGAGGACCAGATAGCGCTGAACAGGAAGAACTGTCCAAAGCGGTCCATGTACTGCAGTTATTGGCACATGCTGAGCAGCCTGCTGATCTGTCGCGTTTTATCCGTGATTTCCGTGCCCGCTTTGATCAGGAAAGGGTGCCTTTGTTGCTGGCCTTAGATCCCGACGGGGGACTGCATTATGGTGAGATGGAGCCATCCATGCCTGACCAGGATATCCTGGAGAATATTCCTTTCCCTGAACCGGAAGAAGAAAACAGGACCCTTGGCTGGCATGCCAACCAGCAGTTTATCTTCAAACTCTGGATTGGGGACACCCTTCGTGATCCCTGGTCGCCCCTTCAGGTTAGTGAAGATGATGTGATTAAACTGGAAGATCATAAAAAGGCAGTATTGCCTTTGCCCCAGACGCAGGCGCTCATGTACCGCTCGACGGGAGAGCACCTGATCATCGAAAGTTCGGCCGGGGTAACTGCTGTTTCGCTGATCGGAAGGTTTTCCTGCTTTAGTGATCCGGTACACCAGTTTTGCCGCGAACTTGCCGCAAAGGAGACTACCGCAAATCCAGAAGTTGTCTTTGCCGACATTGCCCAGCAGTCTGATAGCCACGTGGATAACATCAATCGTCGCAAACCCATTTATTCACACGAGATACCCCTGAATGTATTTCCTTCTCAGCCGGATGAAAAACTGGTACTGCCAGGCGAACTTATGCTTTCTGTTAAAGGCAGTGAATTGATATTAGAGTCGTCTAGGTTGAAGAAAAGAGTAATTCCCCGTCTGGCGACAGCCTATAACTTTCGAAATAACCATTCGCCCGTTTTCCGGCTGTTGTGTGACCTGCAATTTCAGGGTGTACAGGCAGGACTTTCATTTAGCCTGGAAAACTTTTTTCCGGGCCTGACTTTTTATCCTCGGGTCTGCTACGGTAAGGTGATCCTCTGTCTGGCGAAATGGAATTTTAAGGAATCAGAAATAGCGCCTTTAACTGCAGGAGATAAGGCTGATCCATTTAAAACCCTGGATGGTTTCCGCAGAAAGCACCACCTGCCCCGGCATATCACCATAGGCGCAACAGACCAGCAGTTGGTTTTTGATCTGGCCAATTCCACCGAGGCAAGGTTTTTTCTGCAGTGCATTGACGGTTTAAAGCGGATAACCATTCAGGAATATCTATTGCCAGACCGTTCCGTTCTGTCCGGTAAAAAGCCGCTTGCGGGGCAAATGATTGCTTTTCTTACCCACGGGAATAATATTTACAAACCTTCAAAAAAGGAAAGTACCACTGTTTATGGCGAAAAGCAACGCGACTTTTTGATGGGCAGCAACTGGCTTTACCTTAAAATTTTCTGCATTCCACGTGCTTCGGATGAAATCCTTATTAAGGTGATTTTTCCGTTCATCAAAGGACAGAAGAAGCGGATCAAAAACTGGTTTTTTATCCGCTACAGCGATAAAGGTTATCACCTGCGCCTGCGCATACAGGCGGAAGAAGATGACCTTGGCGCGATACTCGTAGCCTTGCGTAAAAAAATTGAATCATCCGGACATGATAAACTTTTGCGGGATTTCCAGGGAGATACCTACCGGAGAGAACTCGAACGCTATGGGTCCGATCTCATTTCACATGTTGAGGAACTTTTTTGCACTGGAAGTAATCTTGTTGCTTTTGTGTTAACTTTAAGGGGGAACGGTACCCTTGAACTTAGCGAGTTTGAATTGGCTATACTTACTGCCTGTCGCATGATCRGYTGCTTTTTTMCATCTCTGATTGATTCCCTGGATTACCTTGGTAAGGTGACGGATCAGTTTATGGCAGAGTTCAGGGCAGATAAAACGCTTAAAGTCGCAATGGATGAGAAATACCGGCAGAAGAAATTAATGATAGCGGACTTGCTGGA
>NZ_JBFTRT010000265.1:0-6520 GCF_056399685.1 Pedobacter sp. 01N416 | reverse complement strand
GTAGATGTTTATCCAATGACATTGATCGAAGCGAAAGTTGTAGGTGTAATGCACATGGTAGATAATGGAGAGCAAGATGATAAAATTATCGCGGTTGCTGCTCACGATATGTCGGTAAACTACATCAACGATTTAGATGAATTACCTCCACACCAAATGAAAGAGATTGTTCGTTTCTTTCAGGATTATAAAGCATTAGAAGATAAAAATGTAACCATCGAACATTTACTTGGTGTTCGTTATGCGCATAAAGTAATTAAAGAAAGCATAGAACTTTATAACACAACATTTAGAGAATTGGCTTAATGGATTTACCCACGGTATGTTTGTTTTTAAATTTTGAGCTAAGTGCAATCCTGCCCAAAAACGTAGTTTTGGTTGCTTTACAAGAACCCGATACCACTTCTGTAGGCTGGCGATTATTCTTTGCATTATTTTTGGTGTTACTAAACGGATTTTTTGTTGCAGCAGAGTTTGCAATTGTAAAAGTCCGGGCATCACAGATTGAAATTAAAGCAAAAACAGGCAGTCGTGTTGGCAAAATGGCCAAAGGGATTATTCATAACCTTGATGGATATCTGGCAGCCACACAGCTGGGTATAACGCTTGCATCGCTTGGCTTAGGTTGGGTAGGTGAAGGCGTTATGCATACCATTTTCAAAAATCTGTTCGATAGTTTGGAATGGGGATTGAGCGATGCTTCTATCCATACTGCATCTACAATTGTTGCCTTCTCGTTGATTACGATTATGCATATTGTATTTGGTGAATTAGCGCCTAAATCTTTTGCTATCCAACGGCCGGTAGCAACAACCTTATTTGTTTCTGTACCATTGCAGATATTTTATGTGGTATTTAGACCATTCATCTGGACATTAAATAGTCTTGCTGCGATTATTCTTAAGCCATTCGGAATCGACACTTCAAGCGGACATGAATCGCTTCATAGTACCGAAGAACTTCAGTATTTATTAGACCAGGGTAAAGAAAGCGGAGCCTTAGATAATAACGAACATGAGCTGATTAAAAACGTATTCGATTTTAATGAGCGAGTGGTGAAGAATATCATGGTACCCCGCACCAAAATTTCGGGTATTGAACTAACTTCTCCAAAAGAAGAAGTGATTGATACAATTATTAAGGAAGGGTATTCGCGTTTACCGGTTTATGATGAGATCATGGATAAAATTGTAGGGATTATCCATGCAAAAGATATTTTACCATTGGTTGCAGCGGGTAATCAGCACTGGACATTAAACGATATCATCAGAAAACCATATTTCGTTACAGAAACCAAGAAAATCAACGATCTGATGAGTGAACTGCAAAGTAACCGCATACAGATTGCTATTGTATTAGATGAGTTTGGCGGTACAGCGGGCATGGTTACGTTAGAAGATATTGTTGAAGAGCTTGTTGGAGAAATCCAGGATGAATACGATGAAGAAAAGCCACTGGTAGAAAAAGTTTCTGACAATGAGTTTATCGTAAATGCATTCGCTACTGTATATGATGTGAATGAACATCTACCTCACGATTTACCAGAGGATGAAGATTTCGATACCATTGGTGGTTTGGTTTCTCATGTTTTTGAACGTATCCCTGAGGTAGGCGAAAGCAACGAATCATACGGATATCTGTTTACCATCCTTAAAAAAACAGAGCAGAATATCGAAACAATCAAGTTAGAATTGGTGATCAATAAAGCAGATATGGTTGATAATCATTAATTTCAACTATGCATATTTTTTACACACCAGATATAGCCCAAAATGCTTATACGCTTAACGAAGAAGAGAGCAAACATTGCGTTAGGGTGCTTCGCCTTACCATAGGCTCAATCGTTAATCTGGTTGATGGGAAAGGTGGTTTTTACACTGCTGAAATCACTTCTGATAATCCGAAAAAAGTCTCCTTATCCATTTTAAAAGTAGAAACGGAGTTTCATAAAAGAAATCATTACCTGCATATTGCTGTTGCGCCAACTAAAAATATCGACAGGATCGAATGGTTTTTAGAAAAAGCTACAGAGTTGGGTATTGATGAAATTACACCAATTATTACCGATCGATCGGAGCGTAGGATAGTTAAAGAGGATCGGCTCAACAAAGTGATTACTTCTGCTGTTAAGCAATCGATAAAAGCCTATCATCCAAAATTAAATGATGCCATTTCTTTGGATGCTTTTTTAAAAGAATCATTCGATGGGCATAAATTAATAGCACACTGTATCGATAACGGGGAGAAACAATATATATCCAAACTTGTAGCTCCACATCAAAAATACTTAATTCTTATTGGTCCTGAAGGAGATTTCACACCTGATGAAGTTAATTTAGCTTTGAACAAAGGCTTTAAAGCATTAACTTTAGGTGATAACAGATTGCGCACAGAAACGGCTGCATTATCTGTTTGTTTTGAAATCAATTACCTTAACCGATAATCATTTGAAGTTTTCAGTTTTCAGTTTTCAGCTTCCGAAATTTAAGTTTRTTGCTTCTTGCATAGGGCTTTTGGCTTTCTGCCTTATGCTTTCAGCTTTTAGCGCTTTACCACCAACCTACCGCATGGCCAAATTAAAGTATAACGGTGGTGGTGATTGGTATGCAGATAGAACAGCATTGCCCAACTTAATTGCCTACTGTAATGCCAATTTGAAGACTAATTTTTATGCCGAAGAAAGTATCGTAGAAGTAGGCTCGAAAGAAATATTCAATTATCCGTTTGTTTACATGACTGGCCACGGAAACGTAGTTTTTAACGATCAGGAAATTAAAAATTTAAGGCAATACCTTACAGGTGGTGGTTTTCTTCATATTGATGATAATTATGGATTGGATAAATTTATCCGCCCGCAGATGAAAAAAGTATTCCCGGAACTTAGTTTTGTCGAATTGCCGGCCAACCATGCATTATATAACCAGAAATTTAAGTTCTCGGGAGGCTTGCCAAAAATCCATGAGCATGATAATAAAAGGCCACAGGGATTTGCGTTGATTTATAAAGGTAGAGTGGTATGCTATTACACCTTTGAGTGCGATTTAGGGAATGGCTGGGAAGATTTCGGCACCTATCCTGAGGATACACAAGAAACGAGGACTAAGGCGCTTAAAATGGGTGCAAATTTGGTTCAGTATGCTTTAACCCAATAACAAATGTATAAAGTAAAAGTAAACGATCAGTTTTTATTTGAGGTTGAAAATAAGGAGTCATCTTTTTTGGTAAACGGAGAACCTATTCAGTTCGATCCGAGTTCAATTGGGAATAATAGTACACATGTTTTATACCAGAATAAATCTTTTAATACAGAGCTGGTTGAGCTGAACAAAGCAGATAAAACCTGCAAAATAAAGGTTAACGGTAATATTTATCAGATTAGCATCGAAGATCAGTTTGATGTTTTGCTAAAACAGCTGGGGTTGGATAATTTAACTGCTAATAAAGTTTCAGAAATTAAAGCACCGATGCCTGGTTTAGTACTAAAGGTTTTGGTTGAAGAGAACGCTGAGGTAAAGAAAGGTGATAACCTATTGGTGCTGGAAGCGATGAAAATGGAAAATATCTTGAAATCATCAACCGATGGTTTGATAAAGAAAGTTTTGATTAAGCAGGGCGATAAGGTAGAGAAGAACCAGATCTTGATTCAGTTTAAGTAGATAGCTTTTGCCATTAAAGAGTTAATATAGTGTCGTCACCCTGAATTTATTTCAGGGTCTTTTAGCATGAAAGATGCTGACCGCGCAGCAGCTATTAGGCCTCTAAAATAACAAAAACTGCTAATAAAATAAATTCAGCATGACGATCGTCTCGTCAAATGAGCGAAATACAATACACAAAAAAGAAAAGTCCCGATTTAATGTCGGGACTTTTCTTTTTTATTTACCTCTACTTACCCTGTAAGGTTTTTGAGGAGGGTTTTTAAAATTTCTTTTACCTGCAGTACTAATTTCTGGAGCGCCAAGCATAGTCATGGCGCAACGGAAACCAACTTCTGCTGATGATTCATCTTGTTGCATAAAACGGCGTGTTGCCGGGTTTAACCAGTAAGCCATGTCATTCCAAGAACCACCTTTATAAACTCTGGATTTATCGTTTACAAGCGTTACACCTTCTTCATTTAATAAAATATTTTGTCTATCACGGTAACCTCTTTGATCTGCCTGATAACTGGTTGATGCTACTGGAGATTGTGGATCAGTCGATTTTGAAATTGAATCAGAACGTTTCGCCTGTGCCTGTTTTTCTGCCCAGGTTTGTTTTCTTCCGGCGTAAGCATTTTCCTTAATCGGATTGCCATATTTATCCAATGCAATTTTTCCGCTTTGCGAATCCTCTAATTTTTTATTGGTGAAATAGTTCCCACGATATGGATTAAATGCATCTGCATCGGTAAATGTACCTGTTCTGTAAACATCATTAACCCATTCATTCACGTTTCCAGCCATATTATATAAGCCGAAGTCGTTTGGTGCATATTGAATAACGGGAACAGTTAAATCTCCTTTATCATTTAATGAACCACCAACACCCATATAATCGCCAGGTGCCCTTTTAAAGTTGGCCTGAATCATACCTCTGGTTTTCTTTTTGGCAGAGCTCACACCTAAGCCATTCCACGGATAGATTTTATTCTGATTGATGTTTTCGTATTCTGTATTGCCGATTAAACCTAAAGCAGCATATTCCCATTCAGCTTCTGTTGGTAAACGATAAGGCTGCATAATTACACCATCCTCTAGTGTCGCAGTTCTTCTAGGCTGATTGTTTTTGCCTCCAGATGCTGGGGCTGCTGTTCCTCCAGCGGTTGATGTAGCTGCACCTGATTTTGTATTGTAATCGGTTGGTGCATTTTTCCCCTTATCATCATACTGGCCATTTAAATATGCATCAGTATTAAAAGGTTTGTCTGGTTTTGGAGTCGCCGCTGCTGTAGTAGCAGCATTGCTTTTTCCATTACCGGCTAAAGTTTTATAATCAGTTAAAATTCCTTTTTCGCGTAGAATAAATTCGTTAGCTCTCGAAGTTCTCCATTCGCAATAACGTGATGCCTGCTCCCATGAAACACCTACAACAGGATAGTCACGGTAAGCAGGGTGTCTTAAATAATTATCTACATAAGGTTCGTTGTATGATAATGCGCGGCGCCACACTAAAGTATCAGGAAKCTCATTATAATAAAACTCACGATCTTCAGGGTAGTTGTATCTGATCCAGTGTAAGTATTCTAACCAATCGGTATTCGATACTTCAGTTTCATCCATGTAAAAAGATGGAACAGTAACCTGTCTTTTGTAATTGTAAATATTTGGCTCAACACCCGGTACTTCGATGGCACTACCACCAACAACTAAAACTCCACCTTCAATTGGAATCAAGCCTGGTCCTGGAGCTCTCTTATATTGAGTGGCTACAGCAAAAGCACCAGATTGGTTGTTTTTGCTTTTCCTATCGGCATAAGGAATACCTGTCTTGCTAGAACTGTTCCCTCCTTTTGAGCTACAGCTCGTAAGTAGGGCAGCTAATGACAAACAAGTAAAAGAATATAGTAACAGTTTTTTCATATAGTTCGTTGGGGAAATCGTCCCTATAGGGATTCAACCGATAAAATTAAACAATTTTAAATGAATATATAAATAATGTGGTAATAAAATATCGATTATATTTTTGAGTGATAACGTATTATTTTATATCGTATTGTGTCTACTTACTTTTTCAGTTAAATTTAGGTTAAATAATTATAAATAAGCAAGATGAAAAGAAAGTGAGATGATTGAGAAGTGCTGTTAGCAAGCCATTAGCCCAATAGGTGGAATTACTTTTATTACAGTTCAGGTCATCTCAATATTAATTTTTTTTATGTTTTTAGTGACAGCTTAAACACGTATATATAAAAAGAGTATTGTTATAGTTTATAGAGATTGCAATAAATTAACCATATTTGATTTAAAGATTATTAAGTTGACAAATCGAATTAATAATTTTTATAGAAAAAAGAAAATAGCTCAATTATGATGCTAAATGGTTATTAGTTATTGGCTTAGGTTTTTTGCAGTCACACCTGTATGTAAAAATCGTATGTTTAATTAGTAAATAATCATAGAATTCGTAATTTGGTGAAATATAAGTTTTGGTTTTACGTTACAGAATATATTCTCCAGTTGTTGCTAAATACCAAAATCTAAAATTACGTACCTTTAAAGGATGAATTTCAAGTACATCAGTAAACTTGCTTTTTCTGCACTCTCAATGGCCTTGGTGTTTGGTAAAACAAATGCTCAGGTAACCATAGGCAATACACAAACAAATGGTAGCGAGGCAAACAATATTGTAACAGCAGTTCCATTTCTGCTCATTACGCCCGATGCCCGTGCTGGTGCAATGGGTGATGCTGGCGTGGCCGTTGCTGGTGATGTAAATTCAGCCAGCATTAATGCTTCTAAACTTGCATTTTTAGATAAACCTTACGGATTTTCTGTTTCTTATAGCCCGTGGTTAAAAAGTTTAGTACCTGATATTAATC
>NZ_JBFTRT010000264.1:0-11189 GCF_056399685.1 Pedobacter sp. 01N416 | reverse complement strand
CAGATCAATTGGGTGATGTAGTGATTGTAGGGTACGGCGTTCAAAAGAAACAGAGTGTTGTTGGTGCAATTACACAAACCACAAGTGAAGTACTGGAACGAACAGGCGGTGTATCTAGTTTAGGTGCAGCATTAACTGGAAATTTGCCGGGAGTAATCACTACCGCCAGCACTGGAATGCCAGGGGATGAAGATCCTCAGATTCTTATTCGTGGTCGCAGTACCTGGAACAATGCCAGTCCGCTTATTTTAGTAGATGGAGTTGAACGATCGATAAATAACATCGATATCAGCTCTGTGGCCTCAGTATCTGTACTTAAAGATGCTTCAGCCACTGCGGTATTTGGGGTGAAAGGAGCAAACGGCGTAATCTTGATTACCACCAAAAGGGGCCGTGAAGGGAAGGCAGAAATCAGAGCAGCTGCTAATACAGTTGTTAAATCTGCATCTAAATTGCCAGGTAAGCTCGACTCRTATGATATGTTCCAGGTGCGTAACCGAACAATCGAATACGAATTAGCACTCGCTCCAGGCGCCTGGAGTTCATATCTTCCTGAAGCTGTGATGCAAAAATATCGCTCGCCTGCCAATCTTGAAGAAGCTGAGCGTTATCCAAACGTAGACTGGGTAAATACCTTGTTTAGAGATAATGCAATGTCTTACAATGCCAATCTTAATGTAAGCGGTGGAACATCGTTTGWGAAGTATTTTTCTTCTGTTGATTACCTTGATGAAGGAGATTTGTTCAGAAGGTTTGGTAACGATCGCGGTTATAGCGGTGGCTACAGTTTCAAAAGATTGAACGTAAGAAGCAACCTGGATTTTCAATTAACACCATCAACGGTATTCAGAACAAATATCTCAGGTTCAAGAGGTACATCAGAGCGCCCATGGATTGATGTTAACCCTTACAACACCTGGACAGCTGCTTATTCTGCAGCACCAAATCTCTATCTCCCTGTTTATTCGGATGGTACATGGGGATATTATAAGCCCAATGAACAACAGAGTTTAAACTCTGTTAGGATTTTGTCTACCAGTGGCCTTCAAACTACTACAACTTCACGTATAACCACAGATTTTACCTTGGATCAAAGCTTAAATTCTCTTGTTAAGGGATTGAGTTTAAAAGGAACGCTTTCTATCGATAATACATTTATCGAAGCTGGTCGTGGGATTGACGACCGGAATAATGGAACACTAAGTAAATACATCGACCCTGAAACAGGAGTAGTAAGTTATTCACAAACCAAAGATGCTGCAACAGAGCTGGAATGGAGGGAAAGTGTAAGATGGGCAAGCCGGGCAGGAGACGTTAACGATGGCGCAACCTACCGCAGAATGTTTTCTCAAGTGCAGGTCAATTATGCCAAAACCATTGCCCAAAAGCATAATTTAACGGCTATGGGGCTTTGGAGCAGAGATAACACAGCTACGGGAAGTATCATTCCTTCTTACCGTGAAGACTGGGTTTTCCGTACTACTTATAATTATGCAGGCAAGTACAGTTTCGAATATAATGGGGCTTATAATGGCTCTGAGAAATTCGGCCCTGCTTATCGCTTTGATTTCTTTTCATCTGGTGGACTTGGATGGATGATTTCTGAAGAAAAGTTTATGAAACCGATCAAATTCATCAACTCTTTAAAGTTACGCGGATCTTATGGCGAAATTGGCGATGATGGTGGTTCTCCAAGATTTGCATTTTTAACGAATTGGGCATTTGGCGGAACAACACCGCTCGGTATTACCGGAGAAGCCGCTGAAAATAGTCCTTACAATTGGTATAGGGAAACTGGTGTAGGTAATCCAAACGTGCGTTGGGAGAAAGTGGCGAAGAAAAATATTGCACTCGACTTTGGTATCCTGGGAAACACGATTTCTGGAAGTGTAGATTTCTTTCAGGATGACCGTAGCGATATTCTTACTGGTACTTCTCGGGCTGTACCAAGTTATTATGGTGCTCAACCGCCTACATTTAACGTTGGTAAGGTGCGGTCGAGAGGTTATGAAATTGATATCCGGTTCAACAAAAAAATCACCAGCAATTTTACCGCGTGGGCTAATATCAATTATACCCATGCAAAAAACAAAGTGATTGACGCCGACGTGGCCGAGCTATTGCCAGAATATGCTAAGCCTATCAATAAACAGATTGGACAGGCTTATTCTTATGTGAGCGCTGGTTATTACAATACTTGGGATCAGCTTTATGGAAGTACCATGCACAATGCTAACGACCAATTGAAAATCCCAGGAAACTATCATCTGGTAGATTACAATGCAGATGGGATAATTGATGCGAATGATAACATTCCTTATGGTTATTCTGGCGCTCCTGAAAACACCTACAATGCAACTATAGGTTTTGAATGGAAAGGATTTAGCGCATTTGCTCAGTTTTACGGTGTGAACAATGTTACCCGCCAGGTAGTGCTCGGATCTTTTTCAGGAAAGAATACAGTTGCCTATGATGAAGGAAGTTATTGGTCAAAAGACAATACAAATCCTGATGGTCCGATGCCACGTTGGGAAACAACGCCAGCGGGTTTTTATACGGCAGACAGGTATTTCTATGATGCTTCTTACCTGCGCTTAAAAAATGCTGAGGTTGCTTACACTTTTAGGCAAGATTGGGTTAAAAAAGCAGGAATCTCGAGCATACGTATATTCTTAAATGGAAACAATTTACACGTGTGGACTAAGATGCCGGATGACCGTGAAGCAAATTATCAAAGTGCGGGCGGACAGGGCTGGGCATCGCAGGGTGCATATCCAACTGTAAAACGCTATAATCTAGGCGCTAATTTCATTTTCTAAACATGATCATTATGAAAAAATATATAACACGCCTATTATTGATAGGAATGATTTGGGCGGGAACCGGCATGGTATCTTGTAAAAAATATTTAGACAGAGATCCTGAAGCAACTGTGTCAGCAGAATCGGCCTTCAAAGACTTTCGCAGTTTTCAGGGCTTTACCGAAGAGCTATATAATTGTATTCCAGATTTTACCAACCGGTACTGGACCAACAGTTTCAACTGGGGTGAAGACGAAATCCAGTCTACAGTTCAAAATTTCCACTTCGTTAACAAAATAGATAACGGCGATTTTTGGGGCTGGCAAAGAGAGTTTGATGGATGGGGAGCTGGATTTTTAGATAATGCCAACGCGAATACAAATAATGATCGTTTTACCAAGGGCCTATATCCACTGGCCTGGTATGGCATTCGTAAAGCGAATTTAGGCCTCGAGAACCTAAACCTGATGGCAAACGCAACCGACGAAGAACGTAACCTGATCAGAGGTCAGCTATTATTCTTTAGAGGTTGGTTCCATTTCCAGCTCATGCAATATTTTGGGGGGCTACCATACATTGATAAAGTATTGCCAGCCGATGAAGAATTGAGATTACCAAGGCTAAAGTATCAGGAATGTGCAGCAAAGGCAGCACTGGATTTAAGAGCCGCTGCCGATCTTTTGCCAATTAATTGGGATAATACAACAGCCGGGATCCAAACCCTGGGTAAAAACCAATTACGCATCAATAAAATCATGGCATTAGGTTATTTAGGTAAAAACTATCTGTGGGCCGCTAGTCCATTAATGAACCTAGAATCTACCGGTAGCAAAACTTACAATGTAGAACTGAGTAAAAAAGCGGCTGCTGCATTTGCCGAGTTATTGAAACTAACAGAAAGTGGCGCTGCTCCTCATAAGTTATTGCCTTTTGCACAATACAGTACCAATTTTTATACAACTGGCCAAAATTTCTTAATCCCGGGAGGTACTGAAGTAATATTTACGGGGCCATATTGGGGAGCACATGGTTCAACCTATGGCACTGCAAAACAATATACACCAGCAATTGTAGGGGCAGATGCATTGGTATTTGCGCCTACCGCAAATTACGTTAATTATTATGGGATGAAAAATGGTTTGCCCATTTCGAATTCTGCCCAGGCTGATCCTAGTGGCTCAGGATATGATCCGCAATTTCCTTGGCGCGACCGCGATCCAAGGTTCTATAATGATATTATATATGATGGAGTTAAAGTGGTGCAGGGAACTTTAGCCGCGAATATGGAGCCACACCGATATGCAAACCTTTTCACAAACGGAAGTTATAGAGATGAACGTTCTGGTAGCCGTACAGGGTATATGATGTTCAAATTTGTGCCCAGAACTGCCAATAACTTTGATCAGGGCTGGAATTACGGACAAAACCTGAATATTAAGGTTTCATATATGCGTTTGGCCGATATCTACCTGATGTACGCGGAATCGGTTGCTACAGGGTACGATTCCCCAAGCGCAACCGCAGAGGGATTTAGCAAAACTGCCGTAGATGCAATCAATGTGATCCGAGATCGTGCTGGTGTTGGACGTGTTGCCGCACAGTTTTTAGTATCTACAACAGAGTTTATGAAAGAAGTAAGGCGCGAACGTGCTGTTGAACTTGCCTTTGAAGGGCATCGGTTTAATGATCTTCGCCGCTGGCATTTGCTTGCTGAAGTGCCTTATACCTTAAAAACATCCGCAGAATTTGATCGCGCTGCTCCTTTAAGCCCTACGGTCGACACCAAATTAAATAAGGTCGTAAACTATCGTGAGCGATTAATATTACAGCGTCCGTTTAGTGAAAAGCATTATTGGTGTTTGTCGGTGTAATCAAAGGTCAGGACGCCGTTAAGATACCTATAAAAGCTGTTGTTCGGGATATCAGTGGAAATCCTATAAAAGGGGCATCCATAACTATTGAAGGAAACGATGTGCTCACCATAGCAAACCAGGCAGGTGAATTCTCTCTTTCGATAGAGGAGAATAGCACATTTACGGTAAATGCTAAAGGTTATAAAACCTTGCCGGTAATCGCATTAGCCAACCTAAAGCAGGTTACCTTGACTAAAGAGGATAGACTAATAAATGTGGGTTTTAAAAATGCCACCGAAAGTAATCTTCCTGCTGGCGTATCAAGCGTTAACCTGGCACAGCTCTTTGAGAAAAACTTTATAACTTATGGATTGGACGGGATGGAGGCTTTTGCTCCGGGCTTTAATGGCAACAATCTTTGGGGTATGAATACCTCGTTAATATTGGTTGATGGAGTTCCGAGGGATGTGAACAGTGTTACGCCAAATGAAATTGAGGAGATCACTTTTCTCAAGAGCGCTTCGGCCGTTGCCCTATATGGCAGTCGCGGTGCAAAAGGAGTAATCTTGATCACCACAAAAAGGGGTACGGCCACTAAGCAAAAAATAAACGTTCGTTCCAATATCGGGTTAAATACGCCAAAAAGATTCGCTCAATATCTGGGCTCTTCAGAGTACATGACCCTGTACAATGAGGCTTTATCTAATGATGGTTTGGCAGCGGCTTATACTCCAGAAACTATTTATAATCACTCTGGTGTTAACCCTTATCGTTATCCAAGTGTAGATTATTACGCTTCAGAATACCTCAAAAATAGTTTTTCACGCTATGATGGCGTTGCAGAAATTTCAGGAGGGAATGATCGTGCCCGTTATTACACCAATGTTGGATTTGCATCTACAGGTTCGCTGCTTAATTTCGGCGAAGCAAAAAAAAATAATACAACAGAACGCTTTAACATCCGCGGAAATGTTGATATGCAGCTAACCAAAGCACTAAAAGCCCGGGTCGACGCAAGTGCTGTGTTTGCCAGCGGGGGCGGAGTAAATACGAATTACTGGGCTAATGCTGCAACCCTGCGCCCTCATTTATTTACACCCTTAATCCCAATTAATTTATTGGAACAGAGCGATGAGGTGAGCAAAGCGATGATTAAAAACGCTACAATTATTGATGGACAATACATTCTTGGTGGTACGCAATTAGATCAAACCAACCCCTTTGCGGCCATTTATGCAGGTGGTAATAATAAGTTTGTACAACGCCAGTTTCAGTTTACCACTGGTATTGATGCTGATTTGAAAGGAATTTTGAATGGACTTACCTTTAGTACCACTATGGGGGTTGATTACCTGAATAGTTACAATCAGGGTTATAGAAATGGATATGCAACTTACCAGCCTAATTGGACAACCTACTCTGGTACAACGATGATTGGAAGCTTAACGCGCTGGGGAGAAGATACTAAAACCGGAGTTCAGAACATTGCAGATAGTTATTATAGACAGACCATTTCGTTGTCTGGCCAATTTAACTACAATACTACAGTCCGTAATAATCATCATATCTCTGCAGTATTGTTGGCTGCGGCATATCGTCAATCGCAATCTGAAATCTACCAGCCAACAACAAATTCTAATTTAGGATTGCAGTTAAATTATGATTTCAGCCATAAGTATTTTGCCGAAATTACCGGAGCTGTGGTACGCTCACCAAAAATGCCGCCAGGAAACAGGATTGCACTCTCTCCTGCAGCTTCTATTGGATGGCGCCTTAGCGAAGAGCCATTTTTGAAAAAAGTTTCGTTCATTAACGACCTAACACTAACCGCATCAGCAGGTGTTTTAAATACCGATCTTGATTTTGAGGAGTATTTTGCCTATGAGAGCATTTATACAGGCACAGGGGGTAACTGGTATGGTTGGAATGATGGTACAGGTACACAGTCTACAGATTCGCGCCGTGGATCCAACATGGATTTAACTTTTGCTAAAAGGAAAGAAATCAGTATCGGGATAAAAGGCGGAATGTTCAAAAATCAGTTTAATTTCGGAGCAAATGTTTTTAGAAATAACATCACTGGGATTATCGGTCAGATTAATGTTCTTTATCCAAACTATTTCACTACCGGATTTCCGAGTTCTTCTTTTGTTCCTTACAGCAATTACAATAGTGATCAGCGTACCGGTTTAGATTTTTACTTAAATTTTAATAAACGCATAGGAGTGATTGACTGGACTTTTGGAGCATCAGGAACATATTATACCACCAAAGCAACTAAACGTGCCGATCTGTTAACTTACGAAAACAGCTATCAATACCGCGCTGGCAAACCACTCGATGCGATCTGGGGATTAAAAAGCAATGGTTTTTACATGGATGCCAGTGAAGTGGCAGCGGCCGATGGAATTAGTAGTGCAAAACCAGCATTTGGATCAGCATTGGCTCCTGGCGATATCAAATATATTGACCAGAACGGTGACAAAATCATTGACGATAAGGATCAGGTATATCTTGGTCGCGGTGGATGGTTCGGTGCTCCGTTTACAGCAGGATTGAACGTAACTGCCAAATGGAAAAATTTTACCCTATTTGTTTTGGGTACAGGTAGATTGGGTGGAAGTGCCATGAAAAGCGATAACTATTTTTGGGTTAACGGAAGCGATAAGTATTCGGCAGTGGTGCGCGACAGATGGACGCCTCAAACAAAAAATACGGCAACCTTTCCGCGACTTACCACTTTAAATGGCGACAATAATTTCAGAGCATCTGATTTCTGGTTGTACAATACAGATCGTTTTGATTTATCTAAAGTTCAGATCTCCTACACAGTTTCCGATAAATTGTTCAAAAGTAAAGTGTTGAAAGAACTGGGGCTGTATGTGGCAGGATTTAATCTTTTAACCATAGCGAAGGAAAGAGAAATACTTGAGCTGAATTTAGGGGGTGCCCCACAAACAAGGTTATATAACCTGGGCGTAAAGGCAATGTTTTAATTGAATATTAGATTAGAAAAGATGAACAGAATATTAATACGATTTATAGTTGTCGTTGTGATGCTCTCGGGCTGTAAAAAGTTTACCGACCCCGCTCCACAAAATAATGGAGATTTTGAGAACATCTATACCGAACCCGCACTTGCCCATGGGTTATTGTTAAATGGTTACACAAGGCTTCCATCAAATGGCTGGTCGTTTAACGATGTAGCTACCGATGATGCAGTAAGTAATGATATCAATAATAATTTTAGGAAAATTGCCACCGGGCAATGGTCCGCTGCATTTAATCCATTAGATCAATGGACCAATGCAAGAGCAGGTATACAGTATATCAACTTATTTTTGGCAGAGACGGACAAGGTGCTTTGGGATTCTAAAGACCCGGTGTTGAGCAGGATGTTTAACGACAGGCAAAAAGGTGAAGCATATGCTTTGAGAGCCTACTTAATGTCGTATATGCTACAGGCGCATGCCGGAAAAGTAGGGGGTAATTTATATGGTTTCCCTATTGTACTCGAACCCGAAACACCAGCTTCTAACTTTAACCAGCCAAGGGCCACATTTGATGCCTGTATTAAACAGATTTATGGTGATTTGGATAAGGCAGAACAATTGCTTCCTTTAGATTATGCTGATATCAATAGCACCAGCCAGATCCCGACAAAATATGCAGGAATTAATGTAGAGACCTATAACCGCGTTTTTGGTAAGTTTTTTAATCAGCGCATGACAGGTCGTATTTCTAAAGCCATTCGTGCCCGCGTAGCACTAATTGGCGCAAGTCCGGCTTTCAGCACAGGTAATTCTACCACATGGGCAGACGCCGCCACCTACGCAGCACAGGTACTTACACTTAATAACTGGTTAGCCAACTTAGATCCTAATGGTGTTACCTGGTATGATAACAAAGCAGAAATTGATGCATTGGCTTCTGGCGCTAGTCCCCGAGAAGTGCTTTGGCGTACAAATGTTGGATCAAATAGTGATTTAGAAGCTGCTAACTATCCACCAACCCTGTCTGGACAGGGCCGCATAAACCCAACTCAAAATCTGGTTAATGCTTTCCCGATGCAAAACGGTTATCCAATTACCAACACGCCACAGAGCGGATATAATCCTGCCGCCCCATTTACAGGTAGAGATCCGCGTTTAGCAAAATTTATAGTGTACAACGGAAATACGATCGGGCCGACAAACAAAGTAATCAATACCACAACAGATGTGGCAACGAATGATGACGGACTGAATAGAAAAGAAGTTTCTACAAGAACTGGTTACTACATGAAAAAACTGTTAAGGCAGGATGTTAGTCGTACACCAACCGTAAATAATCAGAAACACTATAGGCCACATATCCGCTATACCGAAATATTCCTGATCTATGCAGAGGCAGCGAATGAGGCATGGGGGCCTACAGCAAATGGCGGCAATCCCTATTCTGCTTATGATATCATTAAAGCTATTCGTGCGAGGGCCGGTGTAGGAACTGCAAATGGTGATGCTTACCTCGAATCGATTAAAACAGATAAAGATGCCATGAGAACATTGATTAGGAATGAGCGTAGGTTAGAATTGGCTTTTGAAGGATTTCGTTTCTGGGATCTTCGTAGATGGAACGCAGCATTAACTGAACCGGTAAAAGGCGTGAGTATTTCGCAAGGCACTTATCAGGAAATCAATGTAGAAGCAAGAAGCTATCAGGAGTATATGAGATTTGGACCAATTCCTTACAGCGAAACGCTAAAGTATAATGCTTTGCAACAAAACACGGGATGGTAATATTCATTCACTATAACAAATAACATCATGAAAAATAAAGTATATATTTTACTTGCGCTCGTCTTAACACTTGGCGCTTGCAAAAACGAAGAATGGGCATTTCCAGATAATGATATGCAAACCGTTTATTTTGCCTATCAAGGGCCGATTCGGACCATCACCATGGGCGAAGATATTTTTGATACTTCACTTGATAACCAACATAGATTTCAGATTATGGGTACGGTTGGTGGAGTTTACTCAAATAAGGAAGATATTAGCATTGGCATCAGTGTGGATAACGCGCTAACTCAGGGATTATCTTTTCCATCGCCCTACAGCGGTATCGTAAGGCCCATGCCGGCTAATTATTATACACTTGCAGCTAACAAAATTGTCATCCCAAAAGGAAGTTTAGTAGGTGGAGTAGATGTACAGTTAACCGATGCTTTTTTCGCAGACCCATTGGCTATCAATACCACTTATGTGATCCCTTTAACGATGACCAGTGTTGATCAGAACAAAATGATCTTGCCCGAAAAAAAATACACCTTGTATGCCGTAAAGTATATCAATACATGGCAGGGTTTTTACCTCCGCAGAGGAAAGGATGTGATTGTGGGTAAAGGCGGTAACACCGCGCTCAATCAAACTGTAGTCCGCCATATGAAATATGTGGAGAATGATGAAATCAACAAGTTAAACACACATTCGCTAACCCAGGCCGAGTTTCCTGTTACATTTAAAGTAACAGGCGGAACCAGTATCAGCCGAACCTTATTGTTAACTTTTGATAATACGGGCAACTGTGCAATTGCAGCTGGTGATGCTAGCTTTACAGCGAGTGGCACCGGGAAATTTGTTAAACGGGGAGAGAAAAACAGCTGGGGCAGCCAGGATCGCGATGCCCTTTATCTGAACTATCAGATCGATCTGAATGATAGAACAGTGAATAGCGTAGATACCCTGGTAATGCGTGACCGTGGCGTGAAAGCAGAAACATTTACGCCGATCAAATAATTAAATATTTAATCAAAAAATTGAGAAAATGAAACGATTATACAAAATAGCATTTGGTCTGGCGGGGGCAATATTGCTTGCTTCCTGCCACAAATACGAGGCACTCGATTTTCAGGTGGCTAAACCCACAAGCTTCTCGGCCCAAGAGCAGATCGATGCCTATCAGCCATTAAAAACCTATATTGATAGAACGGCAAATCCTAAATTTAAATTTGGTRCTGGAGCCAGTCTGCAACCTTATCTCTTCAAAGGCGTAATTTACAGACTCATTAACAGCAATTTTGATGAAATTACACTAGGTTACGAAATGAAACATGGAGCCGTTGTACAGGCTGACGGAAGTTTGGCCTTAACCAATGTGAAAAACCTGTTGGAGACAGCGTCTAAAGCTGGTATTACAGTTTTTGGACATACACTGGCCTGGCATGCCAATCAAAATGCTACTTACCTAAAAGGACTGATAGCCCCCGTGGTTATTCCTTCAAGCGGTGGCCCTACGTGGGACCTGGTAATTGGTGCCGATTTTGAAACAGACAACGCCTCAGTTTATCAATCCAATACCAATGCAGTTGCCTCATTTACTGCAGCTGGCGAAGGCTTTAACGGTACAGGACGGGCTTTGAAAATTAGTAACTCGGCAGTGCGGGCCAACGATTATGATGCGCAGTTATTTCTTAAATTTCCGGCGGTAGCAGTAGGAGAGAAATATGAGCTTAAAATGAATGTGCGCTCTGATGTAGCGGCATCTTACCCTACAC
>NZ_JBFTRT010000263.1:0-6616 GCF_056399685.1 Pedobacter sp. 01N416 | reverse complement strand
GCACCTCTTGCTCCATAAATAGCGGTTGCCGAAGCATCTTTCAAAACATCTATAGATTCAATATCCTGCGGGTTAATCGCATTATTGTTCATATCTTCGATAGGAAATCCATCAATTACATACAATGGAGAATTGGCCTGGGAAATCGAGTTGTTTCCTCGAATTACAATATCTATTCCCGAACCCGGCTGTCCATCTGATGAGGTAACCTGTACACCGGCAATACGACCTGCTAAAGCTTCGTCAAATGAACGAACAGGCGCTTTTTGTAAATCTTTCATTGACACTGAAGATACAGAACCAGTAAGGTCTCCCCTTTTTTGTGTACCATAGCCAATTACAACCATCTCATTCAATGATTTGCTGTCTTCAACAAGACCTAAATTAATAACGCTATTATCACCTACGGTTATTTCTTTGTTTAGGTATCCGATGTAACTAAAAATCAGGGTGCTATTTTCTTGAGAAGKAATATTGATTAAATACTTTCCGTCGCCATTGGTTGTAGCAGCAATTTTGCTTCCTTTAACAAGCACACTTGCACCAACTAAAGGGGTGCCATCACTTTGATTGGTAATCTTACCTTCTACCTTACGCGTTTGTTGGGCAAAAACAGAAAAGACACAGATCATACACATTACAAAGAGGTAAATCTTTCTCATACATTTTAAAAATTAAATTTGGTTATTCTATTAATAATCATTTCGATTACAATAGCCAAATCTGAATATTATTCACAAAAACCAAGGGGTTCTTATTAATGGAAATGAGGGTAAAAACTGGTTATCCGGTCATTTTTCTTAACTTTTAACCTATTCCAGAGGTTCTATACACCATCCTATTTTCTTAATGGCATCGGTCTGCGGGATTAATCCGTCTTAATTGTTTCTTCTGCGTGAGGGTTTTCTCCTTTAAAGTGAAACCAGTTAAAATCGGCATATCCGTTATCGCCTTCTTTTTTTGTACTGAAGTTTAACAGCGCAAAGCGATTGGCTGTCCAGCTATAACCAAGGGCCATGTTAAGTTCATTCCCGAAGGAGATGAATTTCTTTCCATCCAGACTGTATGCAAATGTAGCTTTATAACCGATATGCGTGGCATTAGCTTTTATCCAGATTTTATTGGCCGAGAAATTTTTGATGCTATCGATCACTTTGTTATTGTTCACCATAATCAGTGTCTTTGTATTGCCTTCTTTCCTTACTGCTATATACGCATGGGGCTTTTGATAAATCCCAAAACCTGCAATATTACCATCTTTTAATCCCGATACATCCATTTCTACAATCCCTTCAGAAGCTGGCCCCTGAACACGCTGGGTTAGCGTATTACGCGCCATGGTTATATCATTTGCAAATGAGGCATGCAAGCGCATATGGCCTTTCCGTTCCTTTAGCGACCACTTTGAATGGTCTGGATTATGGTTCCACTGCCATTGCAAGCCCAGTGACTGCAGACTAAATTCATCGGATGTGGCAGGTACTTTTACAGGATAACTTTTACCAACATTAGGTTTTTTATAGGTAGCTACCCTTTACCATTTACACCTAACATCGGCCAGCCATCTGCCCAGGTAACCGGTTCTAAATTTGGAACACGCCCTATTGCCCCGCGGCCCTGCATAATCATAAACCACCAGGAGCCATCTTTGAGCTGCATCATTCCGCCCTGGTGCAAAAAATTTCCGGGATAAAGATTATCGTCACGGAGGACAACTTTTGATTCGTAGGGGCCATAAATACTGTCAGACCGTAAACAGATCTGTCGGCCATTTGTCCCACCGGTTGTGCCTAAAATATAATACTTCCCCTTAACCTTGTACATATGCGATCCCTCCAAATAGGGATAATTACGGTTGTTATAAATTTCCTTTTGTGGTGTTTTTACTGATAAGGCATCAGCATTCAATTCCGTTATAAAGAGTTTTTCCTGCCCATGTGCTACATATACCTTCCCATCATCATCGAAGAACAAACCAGGATCATACATTAATTCAGGAAAAATCGTCCTCTTCCAGGGCCCTTTGATATCTTTTGCAACACACATAGATAACTGCCTTTTGCGCCATTTCTGCTCGGGGTACAAAAGCCAACATAAAACAATCCGTTATGATGCCTGATCGTTGCCGCCCAGGAGCCATTACTGTACATACTTCCCCCTTGAAGGTTATATCGTGGATCTTCATCATATTTATCAACCGCATAACCGGCCATTTCCCAGTTTATCAGATCTTTCGATTTCAGTACAGGGCATCCAGGCACATAATGCATACTGGTTGATACAAAATAAAACTCATCCTCTACCCTGATTACATCGGGATCTGCCCAATCGCCCCACAGCAATGGATTCTTAAATGTACCATCCCCGTTATCGGGTGACCACGTCTCCCCTGCCATGGCCGTCTGTTTACGCCCTTTGTTTGTATTATTGTCAAGCTTGGATTCGCCCTTTTGTAACTGCGCCCCAGCGTTAAATGCAATAAACAAAAAGAAGATTGCTACAATTTGTTTCATAAGTTTGTACCTTGTTTAATTTTGTTATGGTTAATCGGCCTTCTCCCATGTTGGCCAGTCTTTTGCAAAGTGAAAAAGGCCTAATTTTGATCATTACAGATTTAATATTCTACATGATGGTCATTCTTAATTGATTTACCCGCCCAGGCTTTTTTCGCTGTCCAATCGGCAGCGGGCGCTGTCCAAAAAGGGTTATCCGCAGACAGGCCTAATGGCAAAAACCCAAGTGCAGCCATATATAAGCTTCCCGTTGTGGTATAATAATCGGCAATTTCTGGTTGATGGCCGCAAAAGCCCAACTGCAACCATCCGTTTTTATCAAAAATATCTTTGAAGCTGAACATATTTTTTGCCACACTGGTTATAGCGCAACGCACCTGCCCAGGTGTTATCCCTTCAGGCAGTTTTTCCATTAAGGCCACCTGTGCCAGTCCCTGGAGTGCTCCTGTACGGTAAGTTATAGATCTGCCAATTGGCGGAAATGTTCCTTCAGGAGAAATCATTCTTTCCAGTTGTCCGGCATAACGCTGCATTCTTTTCACGGCCAGATCATAAGATGCAACTGTAGCTAATTTATGCTCCGACAAAATTTTCAATGTATCAACCAGCATCGAGTGGATTACATAAGAATTATAATAATCAAACGAAAACATTGGTCCATCGCTATACCAGCCATCACCAACGTACCAGCCCTGTATTTTCTTTACCGCACCAAATATCCGCTCTTCATCATACTGCTCCCCGATGGACATTAAAAAGGTTTCGGTAATTGCCCCAAAAAGCTGCCAGTTCGTATTAAATGGTTTACGTACCCTGAGGGCCTTAAACTCTGCTATTATTCGCTGCCTGGTCAGATCATCAAGCGGTTCCCATAAAGCTTTTGGCGCACGGATAAAGGCTTGGGCAAGGTAAGCAGAATCAACAATGGGCTGATAGTCTACCCTAAACTGTAAGCAATCCGGACTTGAAGGATCTACGGCATTCTTAAGTCCTGTAAGTGCCAGTCCCCTTAATTTTTTTCTTAATTCGCCCTCATCGGTAGCATCATCGGGCAAGGCTAGCCAGGCTGCAATTCCTGCATAGGTGCGGCCTACAATTTCTACGTAGATTGTAGAAACAGGCTTGGTATAATCAGACGACTTTTCTAGCGGCATATTCTTTTTTAGTGTGCCATCTGCCAGGTTAGAAAGTACTGGATAAACCATTTTATACATTAATTTAATCCAGTAGGCCCTGTCCTTATCACCCGATACCGGCAAATTATTTCTTTCATGTTCTTGTGCTGAACCACTGGCCAATACACGCCCTGGAATACCGATGGTTAAAGCTCCACCAAAAAAAAGATTCTTTAATGCCTGTCTTCTGTTGCCCATAATTTTAAATATTGTTTTTAATGAATTGTAATTTATTATAGATACCACTTTTTATACCTAGCCAAAGCTTCTAAAAAGTAATAATCGGCATATGTCAAAGGCACGTCGACCTCCGATTTTACAGGAAATGAGCCCGTGCTGTGCATCAATAAAAAGCCGCCATTTTCGCCCAATCTGGCCCGATAAGTATCCGAGGAAAGTGAACGGAGCATTTTTTCTGCTGCAGCAACATAGGTTTTCTGCTCAGCCTTGCCCGAATACTGTGCAAGTTCAAGCAGGGCTGATGCCATCAAGGCCCCAGATGAGGCATCACGCGGAACATTTGGTATACCAGGTGCATTAAAATCCCAGTATGGAATCATATCCTCAGGCATATTCGGATGGCTTAGTATAAATTTGGCAATGTTTTTAGCCTGGTTGAGGTAATGCTTATCTTTGGTAAAGCGGTACATCATGGTATAACCGTACAGGCCCCATCCCTGTCCGCGGCTCCATGCTGAAGAATCTGACGCACCCTGTGCGGTTACCTTCTTTAGCACCTTGCCAGTCTTCAAATCATAATCTATTACATGATAGGAGCTGTAATCAGGCCTGAAGTGATTCGTAAGGGTGGTATTGGCATGTGTAACGGCAATTTCCTTATACCTTGGATCACCTCCGTGATCGCTTACCCAGGAAAGCAGTTCTAGGTTCATCATATTATCGATAATGACCGGACATGCTAAGCTTTCATCCGAATCCCATGACTGAATTGCTTTAATTGATGGTCTGTAACGCGTAGCCAATGATGCAGCAGATGTGTCGAGTGTATTTTTATATGCTGGGTTTTTCAATATGCGATAGGCATTGCCGAAGCTACAGAACATCATAAACCCTAAGTCATGATTGCCCGTAAAATGTTTTTCTTTTTCTAATATCGCTAACCTGTTTTTAGCCTCACTTAGTATACCTGTGTCTTTTGTATATTCATAAATATATAATAGGGTTCCGGAAAAAAACCCACTGCACCACCACTTGGTGCTACTGGTTACCAATTTGTTTTTCTTTGGGTCATAATACCTCGGCATTACATTTGTCGGAACAGTTTTGGCCAGTACCTTATATTGCTTTGCGGCAAAACTAAATTGCTCATCTATCAACTGCTTCATTCCATCTCTGGTATTTCGGCCGGGTTGTGCTTTCGCCAGAAAGCTGCTTGTGCCTGTCATAAAAAAGGCACTTAAAATTAAAATCTTACCTGTAATTAATTTAGATTTCATTGAGTTATTCTTTTCATTATTCGTGGTAGAAACGTTTTTAAAACTTACTATTGCCATTATATGTTATCCAATTTTCTCTTTATAGTAGTTATGTATCAGCATAGCAATAAATCGCGCTTGCAGTCTTTACTTATGAATGTAGAAACCCCAAGACAACCAATATCTTTTGTGAGCTATATCGCAGTTTAAATGCGCTGATTAAAAAATTGGCAATCGGTTCTCTCGTGTGTTAGCTTGTAAGACTGTTTGACCATCTGGTCATTATCTACCTGAACCCTAAATGAACATGTGCAAAAACCTTAAATTTTAAGGTTTTTTTAACACTTTTAGGCGTTTTTTAGTGTAGAAGCCTAAAAGGCGACCATTAATTGTAACAAAATGCGTTACATAAAAAAGTTAAAATGAATGTAACTGTTTTACAGGCTTGTTCTTAAAATGAGCAGACCTTTTAAAAAGAATGCTTCCCTAACATTAAAAAATAACCGCATAAAAAAGAGAGTGCTTTTTGGGCACTCTCTTTTCATACATCAATAACAATTGTATTTCAGCCTGTTAATATAATCCAAGTTCAGCTATAGCTGCATATTGAGTTCCATCCCAAGAGGTATTGGCCACAATTTTAAGATATTTAAAAGTCAATGACGATCCAAAAGCAAAATATTGTTTACTATTTGTTTTAATGGTTGTAAAACTTCCCCTCGAGGTGAAGTTCACACCATCGGTACTGGTTAATATTTCGAAATTTTTAATCGCTCTGCTCGATCCCGAGGGGTGTTGTATAGCTACACCTGTTGCGGTTTTATTGCTACCCAGATTTATGCTGATATAGTGGGGGAAAGTTCCTGTAGGTGAGGATGTCCATCTGCTGTGCCAAACCGTCGACGAATTATTGTCAAGTATATTTGCAGCGTAGCCATTTGTACCACTGGTTTCCTGGGTACTGAATCCATCAATCGTCCATCCTGTTTTGCTAAGTTCGGGGCGATAACCGAAGTTCACTACAGGTATACCACCCTGGAAAGTATAATAATAGATATGTTCGGTAATGGTACCATTGGTATGCACAAATTTTACCTTTAGCTCATAAGGTATCCCATCAGTCTTTACCCAAAAATCCGATATGGGCATTACAACACTGAAACTGTCTGTGCCGATCTTTGAACTGGCCCAGGTAATCGCATTATAGTCCTTGTTAACTCCAGTACCCTCGTTGTTTACATTGGGATCGTTATAATACAGGATCTTGTCTACCGTACCTGTAGAAGTAAATTTTCCAGAGCAGAGAATCGCACCTTGCGCTGCAGAGTAGCTGGCATAAATTTTGGGTATTGTGGTACTTACGCTACCATAATAAGTGGAATTATTATCGTTGAATACTTCGTTGTTATTAAAAATGGCGGCGTCTACTGCAGAAATATAGGTTGGTGTTTTACCTAAGGTATAGTTGCCATACCCCATCAAGGATGTACCC
>NZ_JBFTRT010000262.1:0-11999 GCF_056399685.1 Pedobacter sp. 01N416 | reverse complement strand
TGTTTAACCTTTGCAAAAAAACCTATGCTTTCTTTATCAACCAGAAAATCCATCGTCTGCAAAAGTTCTTCTCTTATCCAATTGTGTTTGGCATTTAAATTGGCTAAGATGTTTAAACAATGTGATTTTACAGCTACTGGGGTCTTCTCATCAATTAACCAGGCAAAAACAACTGCTACCAAATGAGATCGGTATCATAACCGGCAAGAATCTTTTTAATTTCCATAGCGGCATTTTTCTTCGTCATAAAGGCCAGGATTTTAACATAATGCCTCAATGCCGATAAATTGCTTTGTTGCGGAAATTTCTCCAAAAAATAAAGCGCATAGGGCAGAAATCTTTGCTGGTGGTTAGTAAATACATTTTCTAAAATCCATGCGGCCCTAAAACCAATCTGTTCGTCATGATAGAAACTTAAATCGATCAGATCTTTCACCGAAAAGGTGTCTTCTGAGGCAATTGCGGCTAACTTTTCTACTTTACTTTTCTGAAGGGTTGTTTTTATAGTTTCGAGCAAGGTATGATTTGGCATGGGACTAAAATAAATATTTTACGACAAATTACCTTGAGATTGGTCGTCATTCCCAACTTGATTGGGAATCTAAGTGCTATATGTAGCTTGCATTAAGATTCCCGCATGCGCGAGAATGACGTACTCTTAGTTTAATTTTCTTATTAAGTTTTAATTTTCCGGAACAAAATTTTAAGCCATTGGCCAAAAGCTTCTCCCCTTTGTAAAATAAACCCGGTAGTAGCGAACACGGAGTGCAGCGAAGTAAAGCGGATAACGGGACTGCTTACCAAAAAAAGAACAGAACCCTCCATTTTCCAGTCTACCAACATTCAGATTTCCAACAATCAAGCGTCTTCTGCCTTTTTACCCTCAACCTTTTTGCGTATCTTTGCGGCTTATTTCAATTATAGCATGATTTCAGTTTCTAATTTATCGTTACGATACGGCAAACGCACATTATTTGAAGATGTTAACCTAAAGTTTACCCAGGGCAACTGCTATGGCGTAATTGGGGCTAACGGCGCAGGTAAATCTACTTTTCTAAAAATTTTATCGGGAGAGGTAAACCAAACTTCTGGTAGTGTGGCTTTTACTCCAGGCGAAAGAATGGCGGTTTTAAAACAAAACCACTACGAATTTGATGAGTTTTCGGTATTAGAAACCGTAATGATTGGCCATAAAGAACTTTATGCCATCATGAAAGAGAAAGATGCCATTTATATGAAAGAAGATTTTTCGGAGAAAGATGGCGAACGTGCCGGAGAGCTTGAAAATCTTTTTGCCGAAATGGATGGCTGGAACATGGAAAGCAATGCTGCAACCATGTTGAGCAATTTGGGCATTACCGAAGATAACCACTATAAATTACTAAAAGAGCTAGACAATACGCAGAAAGTACGTGTGTTATTGGCGCAGGCCTTATTTGGTAATCCCGATATTTTATTACTGGATGAGCCTACCAACGATTTGGATATCGAAACCATTGCCTGGTTAGAAAACTTTTTGGCCGATTACCAGAATATTGTATTGGTTGTATCGCACGATAGGCACTTTTTAGATGCAGTATGTACGCACATTGTGGATATCGATTTCGCCAAAATGAGCATTTACACTGGTAACTATACCTTCTGGTACGAATCTAGTCAGCTGGCATTAAAACAGCGCAGCGACCAGAACAAAAAAATGGAAGATAAAGTAAAGGAG
The DNA here is from genome assembly GCF_056399685.1 of Pedobacter sp. 01N416. NCBI lineage: Bacteria > Pseudomonadati > Bacteroidota > Sphingobacteriia > Sphingobacteriales > Sphingobacteriaceae > Pedobacter > Pedobacter sp. 01N416. The sequence goes on along the minus strand of NZ_JBFTRT010000262.1, from coordinate 10,282 downwards.
CTACAGGAATTTATCCGCAGGTTTAGCGCAAATGCGTCTAAATCAAAGCAGGCAACTTCTCGTAAGAAGGCTTTAGATAAGATTGATATCACCGAAATTAAAGCATCGAGCAGAAAATACCCAGCCATTATCTTCAATAATACTGGCCGTGAGGCTGGTGACCAGATTTTACAGGCAGAAAACCTGGGTAAAAATGGAAACGATGGTGTTTTGTTCGACAAAATTACCTTTATGGTAAATAAAGGCGATAAAATTGCTGTATTATCTCAGAATAGTTTAGCTACTGCAGCATTTTACGATGTTTTAACGGGCAGAGATACGAACCATAGAGGAGAATTTAAATGGGGCGTTACCATTAGCACTGCAGATATCCCGAACGATAACTCCGAGTATTTTGCCGGTAAAGATGAAAACCTAGTAGATTGGTTACGTGAGTACTCTGGCACCGATGCGGATGAGCAATTTGTACGTAGCTTTTTAGGCCGTATGTTATTCTCGGGCGAAGAGGTACTTAAAAACGTAAAAGTGCTTTCGGGGGGCGAAAAAATGCGTTGCATGTTCTCGAGGATGATGTTACAACAAGCCAACCTGTTAATGTTTGATGAGCCAACCAATCACCTGGATCTGGAATCTATCGAGGCACTGAACAATGGCATGAAAGATTTTAAAGGCGCGATATTGTTTACCTCACGAGATCACCAGTTAACCGAAACTGTTGCCAACCGCATTATCGAAATTACGCCAAAAGGTACTATAGATAAGCTGATGACTTACGATGAATACATTAACAGCAGTGATGTTGCGAAACTAAGAGAAGAAATGTATTCTTAATTCTTCAATTAAAATATTGATTTAAAAGCCACATGCACTCCATGTGGCTTTTTCTTTATAAAAAACACATCAGCTGTAGCGTTTTCCTACCATTAATCGTTTTACAAGAAAAAAGCGTTAATGGCCATTAACCAATTTTGTTCAAAAAATTGATTTAAAACATTAAAATGAAAACGAATTTGAAAAATTTTAGCACTACAAAAATTATACTCTCTCTCTTAGCGATAGCTTTAACCATTACGGCTTGTAAAAAAGATTTTAATAACGACCCTATCGAAGCGGCTGGTATAGGTTTTGTTCATGCATCACCTGGAACAGGCGCGTTGGATTTTATCTTGGATAACCAAAAAATAAACAGCTTTACCTACACTAAAGATTTAGGATACTATGCCGCTTATCCAGGAACAAGATTGGTGGGTGTTGCTAAAAAAGACTCTTTAAAATATTTAACCACAGCTCAAGCCATATTAAAAGAAGGATCATTTTATTCGGTTTTCGTAGTAGATACTTTAAAATCAACAAAACTTTTAATCCTTGAAGATGATTTAAAAGCACCTGAAACTGATAAGGCTAAAGTTCGTTTTGTAAACTTAAGTCCGGGTTCTGCCCCATTTGATTTAGCTATTGCAGGTACAGATGCACCTTTATTTACTGCAAAAGCTTTTAAAGAGTTCACCACTTTCAGTAATATTGCACCGAATGACAGCTATACTTTCCAATTAAAGCAAAGCGGAACAGTTAAAGTTAGCTTACCGGCCGTTAAAATCGAAAAAGGTAAAATTTATACCATCTGGGCTAAAGGCTTATCGAGCAAAACCGATAGTACTGGCGTTGGCTTATCAGTGATGACGAACAAATAAAATATTTCACGCTACCTGTGAAAACGAAAATTGACACCACTCAAAAAATTGGGTGGTGTTATTTTTCTTAAATTTGCAATAATTAATCATGATAAACCTTTAATAAATAGTCCTTTACAGGGGTGATAAAAAAAATACTCAGTTTTGAGGAAATTTTAAAAGGCTGTGTAAAAAACGACAATAGCTGTAAAGAAATGATGTATAAATCATTTTATGGCTATTTAATGGGCATTATTTTAAGGTATACAAAGAACCCTTCTGACAGTGAAGAGCTTGTAAATGACAGTTTTATCAAGATTTTTAAACATGTTGGCGGCTTCAAAGCACCTAAGAATCCGGAAGAATTACAGCGATCGTTTAAAGGCTGGATTGCCCAGATTGCTTCGCGGACGGCAATAGACAAGATACGGAGTTCGAAAGTTCAGTTTTATGTTGATGATTTAGCAGAAAGTGAACATCCGGTTACCCAGGTTTCGGTCGCTTCGGAACTACACGTTAATGATATTTTGAATTTACTAAATCACTTACCAGATACGCAGAGACTGGTATTTAACTTATATGAAATTGAGGGCTTTGCCCACGATGAAATTTCGAAGATGTTAAACATTCCCGAGAGTTCCAGTCGTGTTTACCTTACACGTTCTAAAAATAAGTTACGTACCCTTTACCTAAATACCATGGTTAATTCATACGAAAAAAATGGATAAGGAATTAATTGAGCATATCACCGCGCAACTCCAAAACCATGAGGAAACATACCCTGATGGTGCTTGGGAGCGCTTTTCGGAGAAAAAAAATAAGAGACGAGGCATCGCTTTTTGGCCTTTGTGGGCGGCGGCTGCCTTAATTTTAGTCTTTGGAGGTGTATTTTTTGCGCAAAACAATACAGATCAGAAAAAAGATATTGCAATAACTAAACCTAAAGCTCAGCAAAATGCTACAGCCAATGGGAATTCAAATAACAATATTAAAACTAAAATCGACTCTACTTCATTAAATAACGATACAAGCCCTGTAAATAAGCTAGCGGCCAATCGTCCACCCAAAATTACAGGAAGCACAAAACCATTATTAACAGAGCAGATCGGTTATCCGTTTATTAATACATCTGCGCAATTAGTTCCCGTAAACAGTAACCTTTTAGATAATAAGCTTGCAGGTGCTAATCTTTCAAACCTGAAATCAAAACAGTTTGATATTTTAACGGAAAAGAAAAAACCTCAACCTATTGCGCAAACAAGTTTTGAAAAACTGCTTGCCCAGGATAGTTATGCGAATCAACAAAAATCGCCATCAAAAACAAGCGAGAATTCTAAATGGCAGCCTGATGTGTATATTGCGCCAGCAATGGGTAATGATAATAAAGTAACCATGAACTATGGCTTTTCTTTATCGTATGCCATTGCCAATAAATTATCAATAAGTTCTGGCGTTTCGTATGCTTCTATTAGCACTACAGAATCGTTAAATGCTTCTGCACCACAAACCTTATCGGGCAAAAACCTCGAATCGGTTGATGCTAAAGTGCGTGGAATTAATGTTCCTTTAGAATTAAAATACAACATAAGTGATAAACTCTACACCAATATAGGCGTTTCTGCACTGGCTGTTTTAAACAACTCACAGCAGAACAACTACATTGTAAACCAGGTGCAGAATTTTTCTTCCACAACAGCGAATGGCTTTGCTGATTCGAAGACCATGATTGTGAAAGAAAAAACTACTGAGCCACAGCCCGAAGCCAATATAGATCCTGATAAATACATTGGATTCTACAATTTTTCTTTGGGCTATAAGCAAAAAATATCAAAAAAGAACAATATTGCCATAGAGCCTTTTTTAAGGCTGCCGATGAAAACTTTCTCTAAAGAAAACCTTAACCTCACCAACGGCGGACTGCGTTTGAAGATTGATTTTTAGCAAAAAAACTAAGATATTTAGTACATTTGGTTAAATGCCTAATATGAAGAATATCAAGCCATATCCTACTGAAGAGGAGCAACCTCCGATTAAAACCCTTAACGAGGTCGATTTTTCTGCGACTTACAGTTATGCAGATTATATGCGCTTCGAATTTGAAGAACGCCTAGAACTTATCAAAGGCTACATTTTCAAGATGAGCCCCGCTCCTTCCAGGATTCATCAAAAAATATCAGGAAGAATTTTTAATCCTATCTATAACGCATTGAACGGCCATAAATGTGAAGTGTATGCAGCACCTTTTGATGTCCGTTTAGCTAAGAAAACTCAAGATGACAAGGAAGTTTTCACGGTGGTACAACCCGATATAGTTGTAATTTGCGATCCGATTAAGCTTGATAAACGCGGGTGCATAGGTGCGCCTGATATTGTTGTCGAGATTTTATCGCCTGGCAACAATAAAAAAGAATTGATCAATAAATAYGARGTTTATGARGAAGYAGGTGTTAAAGAATACTGGATTGTAAGYCCTTCGGAAAAAACATTTTTCAGATATATCCTTGATGAYAAWGGCAAGTTTCAGCCAACAAAACTACTYACYGAGGGCGAAGAGGTAGCCACAACGATTATACCTGGCTTTAAGCTTGTTCTTGAAGAGGTGTTTAAAGACTAGGATAAATTCTATGAAAAACATTAAACCATACCCTACTGAAGAGGAGCAACCTCCAATTAAAACCCTTAATGAGGTCGATTTTTCTGCTTTATACAGTTATGCAGATTATATGCGCTTCGAATTTGAGGAACGCTTAGAAATTATTAAAGGACACTTATTCAAAATGAGTCCTGCTCCTTCTCGAATTCACCAAGGAATTTCAGCCAACATTTTTGTCCCTATATACAATATACTCAAAGGGAAACCGTGTCATGTATACTGCGCCCCTTTTGATGTCCGTTTAGCTAAGAAAACTCAAGATGACAAAGAAGTTTTCACCGTAGTGCAACCAGATATCGTTGTAATTTGCGATCCGACTAAACTTGATAAACGTGGATGCGTAGGTGCGCCCGATATTGTTGTCGAGATTTTATCGCCTGGCAACAATAAAAAAGAATTGATCAATAAATACGAGGTTTATGAAGAAGCAGGTGTTAAAGAATACTGGATTGTAAGCCCTTGTCCTGGAAGAAGTTTTTCAAGATTAAAACATGGATATTAACGAAAGAAGTCAAGTTTTAAATGGCAAAACTGCTATTTAAAACTTGACTTCCTTGAAAATCGCTTATATTTATTAATTAGTGTCCTGAATGACCATCAGCTCCGTGAGCATGACCATGAGCCAGTTCGTCTTGAGTAGCTTCACGTACATTTAAAATTACACCGTTAAACACTAAATTTTTACCAGCCATTGGGTGGTTTAAATCTACTGAAATGGTTTCGTCGTGAACAGCGGTAACACCTGCTCTAAACTGATTGCCATTGTTATCTTGTAAAGGAATCACATCGCCTACATTTGGTAATTCGCCACCAGCTTCAGTAAACATGGTTTTTGGAAGGTCGGCAAAAGCACCTGGATCGATATCACCGTAACCATCTGCTGCAGATAGCTCGAAGCCATATTCATCACCGGTTTTCAAGCCAGTTAAATGCTCTTCAAATTTAGGCAACATCATGCCAACGCCATATAAAAATACTAAAGGATTTTGTTCGTCAGCTTTTTCTACAAAAACTTGTTGTCCTTCTTCGTTAGTAGTATGCAATTCGTAAGTTAACGCTACTACAGAGTTTGGTGAAATATTCATTTAAATTAATTTATTGTAAATACTCTAATGCGTCCTCAACAGTGTTAACCGGCAACTGGCATACTTTATTTCGGCAAATATAAACTTTTGTTTCATTGCTTTGCTTACCTTTTAACAGCGGCAGGTTACTTTTTGTTCCGCCCAATGTAATTTTGTTCGGAATATAATGTCCGCTTAATGCTAACTTAATACTATCGGTTTCTAAACCGGTAATGGCAATTTCGTTTACACCGTAAATTTCGTTTAACAATTGAATAGCCCAGTTTGAGTAGGCAGAACCATAACTTTTGATTTTCGGCTGAACCGCAGCAAGCATTTCTGCCGCTTTTTCCGTATATCGTTCAATATCGAAAAGCAAACCCAATTGCTGCAAATTCTGCGACATAGTAGAGTTTGAAGCCGGAATTACATTATCCATTACTTCATGTTTACGGGCAATTAAATCTTCACTTTCAGCTGAGGTATAAAAAAACATCGGCGAATCTGTATCCGTAAAATTAGCGATTACATAATCGGTCAATGATTTTGCCTCTTCTAACCATTTTTCATCAAAATCAGCTTCGTATAAGGCAATCAGTGCTTCAATAAAAAAGGCATAATCATCTAAGAAGCCCGTAATAGAAGCCTTTCCATTTTTATAATTGCGATATAAGCCACCGTTTTCTGATTTTAGGTGATTTAAGATAAAGCTGGCCGCAGCTGATGCTTTTTCGTAATATGGTTTATGATTTAATACCTCTGCAGCATCAGCCAAAGCTTTAATCATCATACCATTCCAGGCGGTTAAACACTTATCATCCAAGCCTGGTCTGATTCTTTTGCTACGCACAGCCATTAATTTTGTTTTGGCTGAGTTTACTTTATCATAAAGCTGTTCTGCATCAATATCAAATTTTGCAAGCAGGTCGTCATCGCTGATGGTTTTACGCAAAATATTGGTTTGTTCTTCTTCCCAGTTACCTTCTTCGGTAATGTTATAATAAGCGCCGATTAATTGGGCATCTTCCCCCAAAACCTGATCGAATTCTGCTTTATCCCAGATGTAAAACTTGCCTTCTACCCCTTCGCTATCTGCATCTAATGCCGAATAAAACAATCCATCTGCTGAGGTCATCTCTTCAAAAACCCAATTTATCGTTTCAACTACTGTTTGTTTAAACGAATAAAACTTGGTACACTGATAAGCCTCTGCATATAAACTGATGAGTTGAGCATTATCATAAAGCATTTTTTCGAAGTGTGGCACGTGCCATTTATCATCAACCGAATAACGGGCGAAACCTCCGCCAATCTGATCATAAATACCGCCTCTGCTCATTTCTTCGAGCGTATGGCAAACCGCTGTAAAAACAGATTCGTCATCTTTTAAAAAGCCATACCGTAATAAAAACACCCAATTATTGGGTAAAGGAAATTTTGGAGCACGGTTATATCCCCCGTAACCGATATCGAAATGGCGTTTCCATGGTTCAATGATTTCGGTAAGGTGTTCGTTTGTATATTCTTCTTTTTCGGGCGCTGGGATTATTTTTTCGCTGTCTTTAATGCCCGAGGTTAACCGCTCTGCATATTGGATAGCCTTATCGGGTTCATTTGCCCAAAGTGCAGCAACATTTTCCAGAATATTGATCCAATCGTTTTTCCTGAAATAGGTTCCGCCATAAATTGGACGCTGATCTGGCAAACAGATACAGTTTAAAGGCCAGCCTCCGCTTCCTGTCATGAGTTGGATGGCATACATATAAATCTGATCAATATCAGGGCGCTCTTCACGGTCTACCTTAATACAGATAAAATGACGGTTCATCACCTCAGCCACTTCATGGTTCTCGAAACTTTCGCGTTCCATTACATGGCACCAATGGCAGGCCGAATAGCCAATGCTCACCAATATGAGTTTATTTTCAGTTTTTGCCTTTTCTAGGGCCTCTGCACCCCATTCGTACCAATTAACAGGATTATGAGCATGCTGCAGCAAATAAGGCGACGAGGCATGGATTAAATTATTGGTATCTGACATGGTAAATGATGTAAAATGTAAACGGAAATGGATGTTAATCGAGGCGTAAATCTATTAATATTCTACAAACCTGTTTCTATTTAGTTTTTGTTTTTATACTTTAGTTGGAAATCTAGGCTTACAACAAATGAAAATTACCCATACCGAAATATACCGCTTTAGCATCCCAATGGAAGCTTTTGTTATTGCAACCGGAACCATGCATTTTGCCCAGAATGTTTTGATCAGAATTTTTACCGATACAGGCATTCACGGTATTGGAGAGTGCTCAGCATTTCCGATGATTGTGGGTGAAACGCAGGAAACCTGCATTGCGATGGCTAAAGACTTCGCCGCCATTTTAAAAGGGAAAGATCCCTTAGAAATTCCCGAGCGGATGAATAATTTATTGGGTTATGCCGATCACAACAATACCATTAAAAGTGCTTTCGATATGGCATTATTTGATATTGCAGCCAAAAATGCAAAATTACCACTGTATAAATTTCTTGGTGGAACCAAACGCACCATTGAAACCGATATGACCATTGGTATCGATACACCAGAGGGAATGGCTGTAACAGCGTTGAAATATAAAAGCCAGGGCTGCCGCATTTTAAAGATTAAACTGGGCAAAAAAGTACACGATGATATAGAAAGGGTAAAACATATCCGCGAAGCAGTAGGCGAAGATTTGATTTTACGCCTGGATGCCAATCAGGGCTGGAGTTTCGATGATGCTTTATTTGCTTTAGGTGAGTTAGAAAAATACAATATTGAGTTTTGCGAACAACCGATGCGGACATGGTATGATGATAAACTGCCTGAATTAAATGTAAATTCTCCGATTAAGCTCATGGCCGACGAAAGCTGTTACAACCATCACGATGCCCGTAAACTGATCAATAGCCAGTCTACAACTTATTTAAACATTAAATTTTCGAAATCCGGAGGCATTTTAGAAGCGCAAAAAATCCATAAGGAAGCCTTACAACGCGGGGTAAAATGCATGATTGGGAGTATGCTCGAAACCAGGATTGCTTTAAGCGCCAACCTACATTTTGCATTGGCCAGCCCTAATGTGGAGTTTTTTGACTTAGATACTGCCTTGCTTGGCCATTTGGTCGATCCTGTGGTTGGTGGCCTCACTTATAATGGATATTTCCTTGATGTGCCCGAAGAAATTGGTATTGGTGCTGAAGCTGATGAATTTTTCTTAGAGAAATGTGAAAGTTGGACGGTTTAGTTCAGTTGTTCATTAGTCGATAGTTTATTGGTTTTCCGGCGACCTTAATAATTCAATTCATTGGCTTTCAGATATAGAACAACCTATTTAAACAATTAAGGATTGTAATCACACATAATAGATCCTGAAACAAGTTCAGGATGACGGTACGAGGGTATATGACTAATGAAAAAGCCTTCTTGCAATGACAAAAACGGTATACATCATGTCTAAAAAACTAATGCCCAATGAACCAATGACAAATATACCAATGACTAATATACCAATGACTAATGAACTAATAACCTATCTAACGCTAAACTATCCCCATTAAAAGCATTGAAATCAACCACATGACCGATGCCGTTAATTTTGGCTTTATCAGAGTGCTGCCAAAATTTCCAACGGCTTTTATCCATCCTTAGTTTTGGTTGATAATAATGGGCAATCCACAAGGGATAATCATCAAAATGATCGACTAAATAATCCTCATAAAATTTAAGTCCGGTATAAACAATCGGCCTAACTTTGGTTTTCATTTCTACATAATTGAGAAAATCGGACAGTTCTGCCCTCATTTTCAAAGGAGAAACGCCATCTAGAGATTCAATATCCACAACTGGTGGTAAATCCCCTTTCTCGATTTTCACCACCTGTAAGAAAAATTTAGCCTGTGTTTTGCCATCCTTTTTCGGTCTGAAAAAGTGATAAGCTCCACAAATAATTCCTGCTTTTGGGGCTTCACGCCAATTGCGTTGAAAATAAGGATCGACCAGCATTAACCCCTCTGTGGCTTTGACAAAGGCAAAACGGATACTAACCTCATCCTCTTTCATTTCCTTTACTTTTTGCCAGTTTATTTTGCCCTGATAGTAGGAAACGTCGATACCGTGAACGGTATATTTTTTGGGGATTTTGATGTTAAAACTTTCGTAAGTTCTGTAATTTGGGTCTTGCCCCCAATCTTTAACCCAGCGCCAGGTAGCCACAAAACTTCTTAAAACATAACCATAGTAAAATGGAGAGAGTAAAATCAACAATAAACCTGCAATAACCAATTTAAGTTGAACCGAAATACCACCTTTCTTTTTTTTGCCTGTTGTGGATTTTCTCGCTACAGGTTTCCTAACGGCAGGTTTTCTGGCAACAGGGGGCTTGTTTATTGTGGTTCTTTTCTCTGGCGGCATTTGATCGGTTTCCGGATGCAAATTTGTGAAAAATTATGGGATATTTTTTGCTCATCTTTTTTAATCTAAAAAGCGGATATTGAATTCAGATGATTAATTAATATCTGGCTTTTGCTATTTTTACCTCATCTAAATACAGCATGTTCAAACTTATTTTCAACACCTATAAAACATCATTCAGTGGCTTAAGCAGAGAAACCTGGTTATTGAGCTTTGTAATACTGTTTAACAGATTCGGAAGCATGTCAGTTCCGTTTATGGGTCTGTTCKTTACCCAAAGTTTGCATAGATCGGTAACAGATGCAGGCTTAATCATCATTTTATTTGGTGTTGGTTCTGTTCTTGGCTCAGCAACAGGTGGAAAATTAACAGACATGATTGGCTTTCGCCCGGTACAGGTTTTATCCTCCATCGTTAGTGGCCTGTTATTTATTTTATTTTCTACCCTCACCCACTTTTATAG
>NZ_JBFTRT010000261.1:0-6654 GCF_056399685.1 Pedobacter sp. 01N416 | reverse complement strand
GTTTAATCAGTAAAGCTTCTCTAACGCCATGCATCGAAACACGGTTATATTTTTCGGTAACTGTTGTAATCAGGTAACGGATTTCGATAGTAGGATCTTGTAAGACATAGTGTAAGGCCAATGTACTGTCTTTACCACCGCTCCAATTAAAAATGCAAAGCTTTTTATCTGGCATTGACTAATATTTCTTTTAATTCTGTAATGCCTTCTACAGCGTTTTTCTCAATGTTGATCACGTTTTTATAACGTTTTACATCGGGTGTTCTTGGATCGATAATGTATTTGTCGACAAAGGAAGGCACAAAATCGATTAAACCTGCCGCCGGATAAACGGCCAATGAAGTTCCKATCAGTACAAACAAGTCTGCCTGTTTGCAAAGTTTAGCGGCTACCTCTATCATGGGTACAGCTTCACCAAACCAGACTACATGCGGCCGAAGTTGAGAACCCAACTCGCAAAGCTCGCCCATTTTGATTTCTGAACCAACGATTGGATAAGTTAAATCAGCTTTTCTATCTGATTGAGACTTGGTAATAACGCCATGAAGATGGGTAACTTTGGTAGAACCTGCTCTTTCATGTAAATCATCAATGTTTTGGGTAATAATTTCAACGTCGAAGTCTTTTTCCAGCTCAGCAAGCACCTGGTGAGCCAAATTGGGTTTTGCGGCTAAAACCTGTCTTCTCCTTTCATTATAAAATTCTTGTACCAATTCGGGGTTTCTCTCCCAGGCCTCGGGGGTAGCTACATCATAAACATTATAGCCCTCCCATAATCCATCAGAATCCCTAAATGTTTTTAACCCACTTTCGGCACTGATCCCTGCTCCTGTTAAAACAACTAATTTCATAAATTATGATTACACAGATTAAATGATTACACTGATTTTAGTGATTTCACAGACCGGCTGTGGCTGATGAATTTTTTGGCTATGTTTTCGTCTGCCTTAAATATCTCCGGGTGGAACATGCAGGCTAAAGCTTCTATACCTTCAACCAGCGTACCTACGCTAGGTTGGGTGAACATATCAAAATCAGCAATATAAACCTGATTGTTTTTTACTGCCTCAAGATCGATCCAGCCTGATTTTGACGTTAACAGCTCCATTTCTTCCATGCTTCGTTTCATATCAAAGCCACATGGTGCGATAATCAAAACCTCTGGGTTATATTTCAGGATTTTATCCCACTGGGTTACAATAGAGTCGCCACCAGGATTGGACAACATATCAACGCCACCGGCTGCTGCAATCTGAAAAGGAATCCAGTGTCCGCAATTGTATATCGGTTCGATCCATTCCATTAGCATAATCCTTTTTAACGGTGCACGGTTTGCCCTAAGCTGATCTAAAATATGATCCGTTTTCTTTTGCAGGCCTGCCAGATAGTTTAACGCTACCTCTTCCTTTCCTAAAGCCCTGGCAATGGTAATGGCGCAATCGAAAACATCCTGTAAGTTATTTGGCGATAAAGGTACCAGCGTTGGCTGTTTGCTAAGCTTCATTACGGCTGTTTCGGTACAAACAGTATCGATGTTGCACACCTCGCATATATCTTGTGTGAAAACCACATCGGGTGCGATGCTTTCCAACAGTGCATCATCTACCCAATACAAACTTTTGCCTTGCGCTTTTGATGCCGAAAAGATCCGGTCTATTTCGATACTCGAATAGTTTTTGCCTTCTAATATGCAACGTACAACTTTTGGTTGATCTGCAGCCTCTTTAGGGCATTCGAATGTTACGCCATGCAGGTATTCTTGCAGGCCCATATCGTAAATCATTTTAGTGGCAGCAGGTAAAAAGGAAACAACTTTCATTAGGATGTAAAAGGTAAAATGGAATTGATATTCTAAGTTAAAAAAAATCCTCTTTTGAATCGAATCAAAAGAGGATTTCTATCTTGTTTTTACTTTATTGGTGTTATGCCAAACAATGGATCTTTCTACAGCTCTTGTGTTTGCAGTTTTAATACTGGGTATTTTGCTTTTAAGATTTCAAAAGCGCCAAAAAGCAAAGCACCATAGATTATTGTTCCTTCTAAGAATCTGATCTCGAATGGAATGGCTTTAATTAAGCAATCTATAAAACCATTTAAGTTTTGCGTATACAATGGGTTTTTATACCATGAACCGATATCACTTACAATCCAATGGATGAATACAATTACGATTGTAGATAGGAATAAGCTGGCAATATTTACCTTCTTTAATAAGAAACGACCCGCTAAAACCATTAATGCAATTGCAAGGTATGTCCAAAGTTCTTGAACTAAAAACAAATCTACATACTGTTTATAGATGGTTGTATAAAGTACTAAATCGCTTAAAAACAAACTCAATAGCGGAAAAGCGAATGCTTTAAGATGATCTTTAAAATATGCTCCTCCAAATAAGGCTACTGCTCCTATTGATGAAAAATTAGCAAACTTTAATTCATCTGAGTTGAATGTTACCAGCAAACGTAAAGCCGTTATTGCCAATATCATTAACAACAAAATTAAAGTGCGTGGATTAAATTTTAAATGAGACATGCTATTTCTGGTTAATATTTAAACAAAGTTAAATTTTTATTAGCGGATATTAAAACTTACACCTGTATTAAAGTTGAAGCCCAAACTATTGTAACCAATAATTTCGCTGTATTTTTCGTTCAGAATATTTTTTGCATCAAAAAATATCTTTACACGTTTCTTTGCCAATGCATATTCGGCATAAGCATTTAACAATTTATAAGCAGGTAGATTGTCGACTGTATACGTGTTAAAATTACCATCGGTACGTTTGCCGAAATAACGGTAATTTGCACTCACATATAAATTGCTTGTTGCCTGTGCACCTGCAGTAATGCCAAATGTATGTTTTGGTCTGCGGAAAAGATAGTTAGCAACGGCATTATCAACAAAGTTGAACTCATTGCCTTCTACATAAGCGTAATAGCCATTAATGTTAAACACACTGAATTTAACTGCTGGTTCAACTTCGAAACCTTTGGTTTTCTGACTTACCTGGTTAATGTATCCGTTAGGGTAAGCATAAATAATGGCGTCAGTTAAATCGCGTTTGTAACCTGCTAAACGTAAGCTAAATTTGTCGCCAGCAAAGCTAAAATTAACGCCAGCTTCGTAATTCTTCGATTTTTCCGGCTTTAAATCCAAATTAGCACCAAACTGACCAAAAAGCATGTTTAAGGTAGGAACTTTAAATGCTGTTGAAACCGTTCCAAATAATTTTATCTCTTTAATGACATTGATGCTTGGGGTAATTGAGTAGGTATAGTTTTCGCCATATTGTTCGTGTTTATTGTAACGTCCGCCTACTTCAAGGTTAAACACACTTAAATCGTGTAAGAATAATGATCCGTAAGCGGCAAAAATGTTGGTTTCCGGTTTATTTGTTGCTGATGATAATTTCATCACACGGTTATCGATACCCACCAATAAATCGAGTTTGTTACCCAATTTTTGGTTGTAGAATAAATCCAATAGTGATACCCTTCCTTCGTTAATGCTTGGGTACTGGCTATGCGCATCGTTTCTGGTACTTTCGAAACTATAGTTTAACGTTACTTTACCAGTTGCAAATTCGTATTTGGCATTGGTACCTGCAGCAAAGTTTTTCAGGATAGAATAATTGTTTGCATCGGTAAAAGCGCCACCATCAAACTTGTAATTGCCATAATAGTAGCGTACAAATGGATTTACAGAGAAATGCTTATCCAGTTTGATTCCGAAATTCGCATTTAAGGCATCAGTTTTAAAGCCGTCTTTATCAAATACAGCTGTACTTCCCACTGGTGTTGCTGCTTCTGAAATTCCATCGGTTTTGGCGTGGGTATAGTTAATATTATACGAAAAACCTTCAACACCACCGTTTAAACCAATGGTTCCTTTGTAAGTTTCGTAACYGCCTGCACTGGCCACACCATAAATGGTATTGCCTTTTGGGCCACCTTTTTTAGTGATGATATTGATTACTCCTGCAACGGCATCAGAACCATAAATGGTAGACTGACCGCCTCTTAAAATTTCGATATGATCGATCTGATCGATAGAAATCAATCTTAAATCGAATGCACCTCCGTTTCCTGATGGATCGTTTTGCACAATACCATCGATTAAAACCACGGCATAAGCACTTCCTGCACCTCTAAAAAATACCGATTTGTTTAATCCCGGATTGCTGCTTGAACCTGCTACAATAATCCCTGCCTGCTCGCTAATAAGTTCTGGCAATGATTTTCCGTTACTGCGCTCCAATACTTCACGACTGATGATCGTAACCACTTTACCTGTCTGTGATTGTTTCTGGTCATTTTTTGTTGCAGAAATTACAACATCTTTGAGCTGCAAACTGTCTTGTGTTTGAGCATTAGCCACCTGGCTAATCATTAACTGTGCTAGCCCTAAACTGGCTACAGTTAGCATTCTTTTTTTGTTCATTTGATTGTGGTTTTGCCCACAGCCAACAGATAGAAAAGGAAATGAAAATACGAAAAACGTTAAGTATCTCAATCCTAGCTTCAATCCCCGAAAGCTATGAAATTAAATGCTGAAGGCAGGTCTTCTGACTTACTCCCGGGTTTCCGGCCTTCCCATCCCGACAAGTCGGAACAGTGGCAGATTGATTGGAAATCCGTTATAGAGCTTACAGCTGCGGGACAGTTACAGATTTACACTGTATTCCCTTTTAATTCCGGGTGTAATGCCGGAAACCAAAAGCGCTGCAAAAGTAACAAAATTAAGCAACATGTAAAATGCATGATGGAAAATGGTGGTTTTAATAGAAAAAGCTAAATTAGGAATCAAATTTTTACCCATGAGAAGAATATTAATTGTTACATTTTCATTAATAAGCCTATCTGTTATGGCGCAAAAAACCGATACTGTTTTTTTGAAGAAACTGATGGAGTCTAAGCCTGAGCTTTTTTCCGCTGTACTTCATCATCCTGATCAAAACCAGATCCAGATTCTCTATACCCAGATTAACCGTGGTGCGAAGAATAAACCCACTTTTAAAACCTTTAGCTACAATTTAGACCCACACCATTATTTTTATCCTGCCAGTACGGTTAAACTAGCCGCTGTAATTTTTGCCTTGGAAAAAGTAAACCGCTTAAAAAATACAGGCTTAACGGCTAAGAGTACCATGATTACCGATAGCGCCTATAAAGGACAAACGAAGGTTTTAACAGATACAAGTGCTAAAAATGGACTTCCATCAATAGAGCATTACGTTAAAAAGATTTTGCTTACCAGTGATAATGATGCTTTTAACCGTTTATTCGAGTTTATTGGTCGTGCCGAAATTAATGAAAAACTGAAAGCTAACGGATTATACGATAGCCGCATTTTAAATCGCCTGGCCATTGGCGATGCAGGAGAATCAGCTAAACATACCAATCCCATCAAATTTTACAATGGCGAACAATTGGTGTATGATCAGGCTGCCCGGTACGATTCAAAAGAATATGAATTAAAATTAAGCAATTTGGTAATGGGTACCGGATACATGGATAGTACCAACAAGCTGGTAAACAAACCTTTCAGTTTAGCGGGGAAAAACGCTTTCGCCATTAACGATCAACAGAAACTGATGCAGAAATTGATTTTTCCTGATGCTTTTCCGCTTAAAGAACGGTTTAACCTTACTAAAGAAGATTATAAGCTCATTTATACTTATATGAGTAAATATCCAACCGAAAGTAATTTTCCTAAATACGATCCGAAAGAATTTTGGACTACCTATGCAAAAATGTTATACTATGGACGGGAACAGGTAACTCCTGATCCAAATATCCGCATCTTCAATAAATATGGCGATAGCTATGGCTACATCATTGATAACTCATATTTCGTTGATTTTAAAAATGGAATTGAATATTTCCTAACCGCTGTTGTTCATAGTAATGAGGATGGCATATTTAACGATAATAAATACGAATACGAAACAGTTTGTTTTCCTTTTATGAAAAATCTGGGCAGAACCATTTACGAATTGGAACTAAAAAGAGCTAAAAAACAAAAGCCCGATTTAAATAAGTTTAAGATGGATTACACTTATTAAAAACCTTTCTCATCTTTTAAGGTTTATTGCGTATTAATTGTATAAAAAACTATACATTAATTAAAAAATAATATATTCGCATTTCAAAATTAAAGGATACATCTCTAATGGCTAAACTATTAATAATTGATGATGAGCGTGCGATAAGGAGTACCTTACGCGAAATTCTGGAGTACGAAAATTACGATGTTGAAGATATCGATAACGGTATTGATGGCCTCGAAATGATCAAAAAAGGAAATTTCGACCTGGTACTTTGCGATATCAAGATGAATAAGATGGATGGTATGGAAGTGCTGGAACAGGCACAGATCATCAAACCCGATTTGCCATTCATTATGATATCTGGTCATGGAACAGTTGAAACTGCCATTGAAGCCAGTAAAAAAGGAGCTTTTGATTTTATTTCGAAACCACCTGACTTAAACAGGTTATTAATTACGGTTCGTAATGGTTTAGACCGTGGAAATTTAGTTACCGAAACCAAGGTTTTAAAACGTAAAGCAAGTAAAACCCGAGAGATTTTAGGCGAATCGGAAAGTATTTCTAAAATTAAAGAAACCATAGAACGTGTGGCTCCGACCGAGGCC
>NZ_JBFTRT010000260.1:0-6693 GCF_056399685.1 Pedobacter sp. 01N416 | reverse complement strand
TTTATGACCAACAATAGTCAGAGAACAGCTTTGGAGGTAGTACGCAAACTTAAAGGATTAGGTATAAAGGTAGAAGAAAGTCATGTATACACCAGTGCGATGGCTACTGGAAAATTTCTGTCCGATCAAAGCCCGAATGGTACCGCGTATGTATTGGGAGAAGGCGGTTTACTAAGCAGTTTACACGATCATGGTATTACTTTGGTAAACACCGATCCGGAATTTGTTGTGCTGGGAGAAGGTAGAAACTTTACGCTCGAAATGGTGCAGCGTGCTGTTGATATGATTCTTGCGGGAGCTAAATTTATTACTACCAACAGAGATCCATCGCCCAAAAAACCAGGGTGGAATAATTTAGGCATTGCCGCAACCACTGCCATGATTGAGGAAGCAACCGGCAGAAAAGCGTTTGTTACAGGCAAACCAAGTCCCGTGATGATGCGCTCGGCACGTAAATTTTTAGGATTAGAAACCAGTGAAACTACGGTTATTGGCGATACCATGGAAACTGATATACAAGGAGGTGTACAAATGGGCTATAAAACCATTCTGGTACTTTCGGGTATCTCAAGCAAAGATACTTTAGGGCATTATGCTTTTAAACCCGACATGATTGCAAGCTCCGTTGATGAAATTAAGTTTCCTTTAGCCTGGTGGGAAGGTAAATAGTTTGGGGTCTTTAGTTTGAAGTCCTTAATCTAAAGTCGATTAAAATTGCAGGCTGTATCATATTTGTAATTTCCATTCGAATTTGTCACGTTGAGCTTGTCGAAACGCCTTTCGGGATATTTAAACAGGTCCTTCGACAGGCTCAGGATGACAAATCTATATTTATAATACAGCCTATGAAAAACACAGAATTCGAATTAAATACTAAATAGAGTGTCAGATAGAAATATCTGACACCACATGATCTGCCAGCTTTTCAGACATGAAAGCGACTAATGAGCCAAGTCTACTTCTAATAACGACCTCCTGTCCATATTTTTCTTAGCGCGGCTGCGCTACTTTATTTTATGAATGGTAAATAAAGGGGTTGAGTGGAGATACACAGGCTTAAAAAAACTCAACCGATAATCAGTTGTAAATACAACAGGTGCAGCCTCAAGCTTAGCAGCCATACCAATAGGTTTAAACAATTTTAATGAAGCTGAATCATTTACAATATGCTCATGCACTGGGGCTTCAGGCCTTTTATCTTCACTAAATTTATTGGCTTTGGTTAAAAGCCCAACTGCCGGTATAACCATTAAAAGCGCTACGCAAGAAATCAGTCTCATATCATTGTGCTTAAATTATCCTATTATTTGGTTAGGATCTTTTAACAAAGATGAACCGATGTTATTAGTAAGATAGTTAGTTAGCGTTATTAAATTGTTAAGGTTACGACACCGGTTTAATACAATATTAAATGTATCAAGCCAATAGTGTGATTTATATAACTGCACCCACGATTTATATTACTGCACTCACGTTTTATATTACTGCACTCACGTTTTATATTACCGCACCCGCGATTTATATTATTGCACTTGCGATTTATATTACCGCACCCATGATTTATATTATCGTACCCGTGATTTATATTAAGATATCAGGCTTAAGGATTATTTGATTTGATAATTCTGATATGGATGTATACCCACGGGGTTAGGATTAAGATCGCGTAGAAACATCCATCGCTACGCAATCATTAACTAACCAAATAAATGTATTTACCAGGCGTAACATCAGATAACCAGTCTAAAGTACGCTTAGCATAGAAGGTAAAATTCGGGCACTAATCAACCTATTCATTACCTTGTCGTTTACATTTAAATTTTCCTGTCAAAACCCGGTTTATGCCCTCTCGGCCATTACTTCCATTTATCGCACAGCATGGTTTGATAGTATACAACCGCACGGTTTACTATAAATCGTATTAAAACATTTAAGAAAAAACCATTCATCCAGGCTACATTTTAGCATCCATTAACTTTGCTGCTTTTGCTTTTGGCGCCACCAGTTTCATTTTAATTACAAATGCTTTGTTGGATTGAAAATCTTTTGGCAGTATTACATCGTAATAGGTATTCTTATCCAGATCCAAACCAAGGTCTGCTTGTTTTAAGGTTAAATTCTTACTGTTTACTAAAAGCGCAGCTGTACCGGGAACTTGTTTGGCATTTTTAGGCACCGCAATACGCACAATGCCATTTACGGGTTGGTTAAAAACAGTTAAATAAAGATTATCGGCTTTTTGAGTAAAGTAACCTAATTTAGAAGGGGTTAATGCAGCATGGCGCGCCCCATATACCGCCTCGGCATTTATTTTTATCCATTCGCCAATTTCCTTTGCAATTTTATCCTCTTCGGGATGCATATTTCCATTGCCATCGGGTCCAAAGTTTAGTACAAAATTGCCATTCATTGATACCGAACGCATCAGCATATCCAATAAATCGTCGGTAGTTTTGGTATAAATCCCCGACCAATCTTTCATATATCCCCAACCGTTTGGCGGGATAGTCATTACCGCATCCCAATCGTTACCGTTTAACCACTCAAATTCTGCAGGTAACTTACGCTCCCAGCCTTGTTCGTAATCGCCTAAAATATTACCATTCGAATCGAAGTGTCTTGAGCCATGTTCATCGTTACGGAAACGCGAGCCAATAATTAATCCAGGATGTTTTTCTCGGAGTTCTTTTTCTAAATTGTAGGTAAATTCGTAGGCACTTTTCCACGAGGCATCCCAGGTACCATCAAACCAGAAACCTTTAATTTTCGGATAGTTATCCAGTTGCTCTAAAAGCTGGTTTCGGGTATAAGCTAAAAATTTACCGAATTTTTCTTTCTCTTCGTCTGTTTTTGGAGCTTTCCCCATATAATTTGGGTTATTCCATTCTAAAATCGAGTAATAGAGATATACATCAATACCTTCGGCGGTATAAGCATCTACAATCTGTTTTACAATATCTTTTTTATACGGCGATGCAGAAACATTATAATCAGAATATTTGGTTGGCCAAAGTGCAAAGCCATCATGATGTTTGGTGGTAAAAATCACATACTTCGCGCCCATATCCTTAGCTTGTTTAGCCCAGCGTTTAGCATCAAAGTTTTTCGGGTTAAACTGTTTGTACAGGTTATCGTAAGTTTTGGCCCAATCTTTTGGCGCTGTAGGCCCGCCCCAGGATCGGATCCATTCTGATGCTGCTGCACCTCCCCTTGCACTTACCCCATTCCATTCGTTACCCGCGATAGAATAAATTCCCCAATGGATAAACTGCCCTAAACCATAACTGCGAAAGGCTTCCATATCGGCATCGGTACGGTTTGGCGGTGTTAGGGTTCCGTATTTAACTTCAACTTCTTTTGTAGGCTTGCTCTTCGGCCCTGTCCATTGCGCATCTACAGGGTGTTCTACAACTACAGCAGCAAGGGTAACCAAGGCAAACTTTAATATATTCTTCATATTCAAATTTTATTCGTGTGCGTGTTAATCTTTATAATTTAATGGCTTCTTTCTCTTAACCGGTATTTCTGGGTTTTGTAAAGGTTTTGAGGGATGATAATAATAAATTCCTGCTTTGCCATAAAGCGCCAGGTGCTGGGTTAAATTATTACTGAAGGTTTTAAAATCTTTATGATTTTGCGCCGTCCATGCAGCCTCTGCCAGGGCGGCAATCCGCGGAAAAAGCAAATAATCTAAACGGTTGTCATTATCTACTGTTTCTGTCCAAAGGTTTGCCTGTATACCTAAAATAAGCTGTTTTTCTTTTTTATTTTCGGCAAAAGACTGTGCATCGAACTGATATACCTGCTCAATCGGACTATATAATTTATTCCATTTTCTACCGTATTGATGGGTACTATCCTGAACAAAATCGAAATACAATGGCAAGCGTGGGCATAAAACTGTTTGATAACCTTTACTTAAAGCAGTGCGAAGCTGAGCAGGTTTTTCCTGGCGCCACCAAAACATAATGGTTTTCTCTTTGGGTAGGTCGGCTTCGGCCATTTCATCCCAAAAAATAGCCTTGGCATTTAATTGGTAGAGCGAATCGGCCATACGTTTCATAAAATAGTGTTCTACCGCAGCATCATCCTTAAGCTTTTCACGCTCGCGGAGTTTTAAAATATCTGGATTGCTTTTCCATTTTTCATTTCCGTAGCTCACTTCATCCCCTCCCAAATGGATTAATCCCGAAGGAAAAAGCACATTGGTTTCTTTTAGAATATCGGTTAAATAACCGTAGGTTTTTTCCAGGCCAGGGTTAAAGGTAAACTCTGGATGCCCTATTGAACCGCCTCCTGAGTATTCTGGATAGGCTTTATTGGCTGCAGTAGCATGTCCGGGCATATCAATTTCAGGTATTACTTTAATGTAGCGTTCAGCAGCGTAAGCCACAATTTCCCTAATATCGGCCTGTGTGTAAAACTGTGCTGGCAAATTGGGGTTTAAATAATCACCAATACCGCCAATAAGGGCCAAATTTGGATACTTTTTAATCTCTAGGCGCCAGGCAGGCTCATCGGTTAAATGCCAATGAAAAGTATTTAGTTTATAAAAAGCCATCCAGTTTAAAATGGATTTCACTTTTTGTTTGCCAAAAAAATGGCGCGATTCGTCGAGCATAAAGCCACGCCAGCCATAAGCCGGTGCATCACTTATTTCTACAGCAGGAAGCTGGGTGTTTTTATTGGTTAGCGCCAATTGCAGCAGTGAAACCACTCCATAAAAAATGCCATT
Organism: Pedobacter sp. 01N416; assembly: GCF_056399685.1. Lineage (NCBI taxonomy): Bacteria > Pseudomonadati > Bacteroidota > Sphingobacteriia > Sphingobacteriales > Sphingobacteriaceae > Pedobacter > Pedobacter sp. 01N416. Next base: position 1,958 of record NZ_JBFTRT010000260.1, on the reverse strand, counting down.
GGGATGTGTACCAGAAACGATAATCTGGCCAGGTTTGATACTGATCTGATAAGCGCATGAATCTGCATTTTTCCTCCCTGTTTTTAGCAATAGCATAATATTTGCCGATTTCGCTTTCTGTTGAATGGTAATTCCTTTTTGGCTTAATAATTCGTTCTGAAAATAATAGGCTATTGTTTTTAACTGTTCGTTATTGTAACCAATACTACTGTAATTGTTAAGGGCAAAGTAGCCACTACCTTTTACAAATTGCACTGGCATAGGAATAATTCCCTGTTGTTGCGCAAACGCAGTTGAATAAACAAGTAATATAGATAATATATGTAGTAACCTCATTAGTTGGCTGTTATTTTTAATACATAAACAGGAATTTGATTTCCTTTATTATAATCACCTGGTAAATCAAGGTTAAGCCCCTCACTATTTACTGTCCATTTAATTTTTTTATTGTTTCCCAGGAGTTCAATATCTTTAACAGACAGTGTGCTTTTGTTTATCTGCTTTAACAGTACATCTGGCTTTTGCCAGCTTCTTAAAAAAGCATATACAGTCTTGTCTTTTGCGGTATAGTAAACATCTGGTGTTAAAGATTTTGGTGTACCATCAAAAACGGCATCTTTAATGGCATTTTTACTTTCTTCGATGGAAATATTGTCGGTCTTTTCACTCCTATTTTCTTTTATAGCTAACCATGGATGGCTGGCGTAAATGGCCTCATGATTAATATCCATCCATTTACCTACTTCTTTTAATCGGGCAGTTGCCCAATCTGGAAATGTACCATCGCCTTTAGGGCCAACATTTAACAGCAGGTTGCCACCATTAGCTACTACTTCTACCAAGTGCCGTACCAGCATTTCTGGTGATTTCCAAAGGCTATCGTGTTTGTTGTAACCCCAGTTTTGGCCAATGGTTAAACAAGACTCCCATGCTTTTTTTGATGATGGCGACAAAGACTGTTCAGAAATTGAAAAATCGCCATAACCATTCCCAATTCTATTGTTAACCAAGCAGTTTGGCTGTAATTTATTAACTAACGCTTTAAGTTCTTGGCTCTCTGTTTTACTGATAAGCTCAGGCGTATCGAACCAAAGTGCGCCAATTGGGCCATAGTTACTTAAAAGCTCCGTGATCTGTGGTTTAACCTTTCTTTCGAAATAGCGGTTAAAAACTTTTTCATCTTCATTCGGATAATCCCAGGTGTTGCTTCTGCCCGCTTTTACAGGCCAATTGGTTGGCACATCCGGATCTTGCCAATCTCTCCCTAAGGAATAATAAAGACAAAGCGTGATTTTATATTTTTTGCAGGCTTTTGCCAGCTCTGCAATTGGATCGCGCTTAAAGGGGCTCCTTTTCACCATGTTATAATCACTGCTGGCTGAGTTGTACATGGCAAATCCGTCATGATGYTTGGCCGTAAAAACGATATACTTCATCCCTGTTTCTTTGGCTTGTTTAACCCAGGCATCTGCATCGAACTTTATGGGATTAAATTGATCGGCAATGGTTCCGTACTCTTGTACCGGAATACGTTCGTAAAGCATAAAATGCTCTCCTCCTTTAACCTTATGGCCTTTCCAATCGCCAGCAGTTTGGGCATACAAGCCCCAATGTAAAAACATGCCGAATTTTTCTGTCCTAAACTGTTCTAATGCATTATTTTGTACTGTTTGCCCAACCAATAGCTGGACAAACAGTACAAATAACAGACTTAAAAAAAGCGGTTTTCTCATTTTTGATTTGGTTTAAAACATTAAAAATAAGCCTGTTTATAAATAATAATAATTAAAGGGCAATCACTTTTATGGATGATGCCTTATCGTTAAAAGTAGAAACGTAAGTACTTGACGACGTTAATTCGATACTACTTCCGGTAAAGTTATCTCCATCATACATAATTACTTTAACACCAAGACCTAAATTAACGGATGATACATCGTTATTGCTAATACCACGGC
>NZ_JBFTRT010000259.1:0-6702 GCF_056399685.1 Pedobacter sp. 01N416 | reverse complement strand
GCTCCCGCACACAACAATACCGAACCCATAGAAAGTGCAATGCCCGTACAAATGGTGGCTACATCAGGCGCGATATACTGCATGGTGTCATAAATGCCGAAGCCTGCATACACCGATCCACCAGGCGAATTGATATACAATTGGATGTCGCTTTTGGTATCAACCGACTGCAAAAAAAGCAATTGTGCCTGTATCACATTTGCATTCCGCTCGTCAACGGCTTCCCCTAAAAAAATAATCCTGTCCATCATCAACCGCGAGAAAACATCCATTTGTGCCACATTCAGCTGGCGTTCTTCCGTAATATAGGGCGTCATGGCAAGAGGCATAGTATGAGCAGCTGTTCTGCCCATATACTGATCTACATAGAGGCCGTTTAAGCCTTGGTGTTTTACCGCATAAAGGTGGAATTCTTTGTTGATATCCATCATATTGATTTTAAATTTTAGGCATAGCAATGCCKGTGCCCGATAATAGGGCATGATTGATAAATTAAATTGATTGTTTATTTGCTGAACAAACGCATTACCTTTTGCCTGAAGCTTTGGTGCGCATCGGTATTAAACAACGTTTCGTGTATGTTTTCGATTTCATTTTTAAGCTGCTTCCGGCCGTAATCGCGCACCGTTTGATAGGTTTTGTTTTGCCAGTAAACCTGCTGCTTGAGTTCAGGCTGTAGGATCATTTTGGCTTCGAACAGGAAACTTTCTCCATCCTTACCGTCCGACAGCAGATAGTGCTCTATTAAACGGAGCTCATTCAACGATGTCTTCATATTTTAAGGATTTTGCTTTAACCGTTTCTTTTACTTTTTCGAGGCATTTAAATTTCTGAGCGGTTGCAGAACGTGCACCCGAAAAGCCAAACCGCTGTGCCAGTGTTTCCATATCCAGTTTTTCGTAATAGAAAGCACTGAGCAATTGCATACATTTCTGTCCGGCCTGCTCCAGTAAATGCATCAGTTTCCCCGAAGAAACTTCCTCATATCCGGTATCTGCCAAAACGATCTCTTCATTAAGAATGAGGCCAAGCTGATCAAAAGAAACATTCTTGTCGTTTTCTTTATAACGTTTGATCCATAAATATTTGGCAATCCCAAATAAATAGGCTTTCTCCTGATAGTTCAGCCTCAGCCCCGAAACCTGTACTTTCTCATAATATACCACCAGCGCATCCTGAAAAATATCTTTCGCTTCCTCAAATGATCCGCCCATCTTGCTTACGTGCCTTGCCACCAAAGGAAAAGCTTCTTTGTAGAGTTTCATAAAAAGTGCTTCGCGTTGGCTGGGCTGCTCTTTAGTGGATGTTGCTGTCATGATTACTATGCTTTTAATAGTATGTGGCTGTTTTTGATCAGATATCACCTAAAATTAACAATTATTTTTTTCTGTCCTTAAGCCTATCATGAAAACACATATTGTAAAAATTGTTTAGGCGTTATGCTAGCTTGCTTTGAAATAACACACAGCCCTTACCGAAGCACGCCAGTCAATCCCAAGAGCCGGGGAAATCAAAAAAACAGGTGCAGTTCAGGTAAATTGGCACTAACAAACCTGAAACGCAGTGGTTTTGTGTTCATAACGATGATTTAATTTTAAAAAATATTGAACACAAACCCCGAAGGGCTCAATCAGCCCATAGAAAACACAAACAAGAACTGATTAAACGAAGTGCCGCTGTTTTTTTGATGCGCATAGGATTGTGCAAAAGGCTCATTGCTGGATTGACGAAGCGCTTTGGGTACTTTGGCGCTCCAAAATGCGCCAGCATTCTTGAGCACAAATAAAAACAACTTGATCTGCGAAAAACTACCATGCCCCGCGGCATAGAGCGGAAGAAGAATCCACCCTGTACCACATTAATCAATTCCCATCTTAACCCTTCAACTTACCCGGTGTTAAGCTAAATTTCTTTCTGAAAGCATTGCTGAAGTGCTGTACCGATGAATAACCAAGCATAAATGCCACCGATTTTATGGGTAGACCTTCGAGCAGCAACTCTTTTGCATGGTTAAGCCTGTAATCACTCAAATAACCGAATATGCTGTTATCAAACAGGCCTTTAAAGCCTTGTTTAAGTTTAAATTCGTTAACGCCGCATATTTTAGCCAGTTCGGCAACCGATGGTGGCTGGTGGATATTGGCAATAAGGTAATCCCTTGCATGATAAAGACAATCCCTATCGTAGGCAGAGTGTAATGCGGCAGGCTGTTTTTGGTTAATGGCACGTTCAAAAGCTTCGGCCTGGAGTACAAGCAGCTCAATGCATTTCGATTCGATAAACATACGTTTCAGGCCTTCGGGGTAATCACAATCGAGAATATCGCGGATGCAGTGCTGCATGGCCCATGAAATGGGAAGGTTTTGCTCCGCCAGCTGCGTATAACGACCGGTATCGGCATAATCTGCCAAAACCTGCAATGCTTTGGTGGAATGTTCTGCCAGTTGCAAAAACTTTTCTTTGGCAAAATGTACCTCAAAAAAGCGGTAGCTATGGCCGGTATCATATTCGCCTGTACCATCAAGCTCAGGCATGTAAATAATATTCTGCTGGTTGGAATTAAAGATGTACTGCTGCTTATTTACCCGGTTAAAGATAGTGCCATTACCGGAGAGCGTAAAACGCAGTTTAACCATATCGGGCACATCGTAAGTGGGCCTGAAATACATCTGTTGCTGTTTAAACATGATATCGCCATATACGATATAAATGCCAGGGATATTGATCTGTACCAATTCGGCATCGCTAAAAGAAAAACTGTACTTCTCCTTTCTTTCTGTTACCAATCCATCCCGAACAGGAAGATCATCAAAGCTGCCCCCTACCTTTTTCCAGGCGCCGTAATCCTTACCAACATTGATTCCCATAAAGGCAATTATCACAAAAAAAGCCGAGCTAAAGTAATGGGGTTATCCACAATTCGGTTTTCTGTAAAAGAAAATCCTTTATATGTAAAAGCGTAAGCCTGCTATTTTTCAATTTTGCCCGAATTGCGAAATGCACCGCAAGAGACTAATAACGATACCATGGAGGAGCAAAAAGACCTAAACACATTAACGCAAGATCAAAAAATTGACGTTCTCCCACCCAAAAACACCCTAATTTTTAAACTCTTACAAGATTTACCGCTAAAAACGGATGAAAAAGTATTGGAAATCAGCCCAGCCGGCACCGAACACCTCCCTTATTTATTTCAAAAAGCAAAAAACATCAGTTATTCTGGCACCTACCCTAATGAACCTGCAATAAAAGAAGCCTTTTTTACTTACAAGGCTGATAACGATGCTGTAGAATTGATTAAAACAACGGATAACAAACTCGATTTTCAGGATAATTTCTTCGATTATTGTTTTACCGCGAATACCATTTATTTTTGGCCGGATCCGCTAAAATACTTAGCTGAAAGCTACCGTGTGTTAAAACCAGGGGGGAAAATGAACCTTGCCCTTGTTGAAAAAAACTTTGGTGGCGACCTGCCCTGGACACAGCTCGATTTTACGTTTTATGAGATTGATGAAGTAAAATTGTTTTTCAAACAATCGGGATTTTCGAATATTGAAGTAAAGAAAATGATGGAAACGATAATGGATCAAAACGGAAAGGAAATCAGCAAACCGTTTATCGTGGTGTCTGGCTGGAAATAATGGATGATCTGATTAAATTTAACAAAACATTATACTTAAAAGATTGGAGAGGCGCACAGGATTTTGAAAAAATCGCACTATTGAAGGCTCAATATATAGCCAATAAAAACACAAAACAGCCAAGTGCGCTCAATAGCGCATTGGCCACCTTTAATAAAATATTTAAAATTCTGCCATAATACTTTTGGCATCCTGGTCGTCATATTGATCGATAAGCTTGTTTAATTTGCCTTTTAATTGCGCAACAATGCCTGCATATCCTTTTTTGCCATATAAATTATTTTCTTCTGAGGGATCATTTTTTAGATCGTACAATTCCCAGGTATTCACGCGTTTGTAAAAGCGGATTAATTTATATCGTTCGGTTCTAACACCAAAATGAGGAGATACCGAATGTTCGCCATTTTCATAATAATGATAAAACATGGCATCCCTGAATGCTACTTTTTTTGATTGAAACAAAGGCAACATCGATTTCCCTTGCATAGCTTGTGGTATTTTAAGCTTTGCGGCGTCAAGCAAGGTTGGCGCAAGATCGAGATTCATTACAAATGTTCCGTTTTTACTTCCCGGTTTAATCACACCGGGGTAACGCATGATCATTGGTGTTCTGAAAGATTCTTCATACATAAAACGTTTATCAAACCAACCATGCTCGCCTAAATAAAAACCTTGATCTGAAACGTAGATTACAATGGTGTTTTTAGTAAGATTGTGTTTTTCAAGGTAATCGAGTGTACGGCCAATATTCCGGTCGAGCGATGCTGCTGTGCTTAAATAATCGCGCATATAACGTTCATATTTCCATTCAACCAAAGCTTTGCCTGTTAAATTCCGGCTTTTTAAATCTGCCTCGATTGGCTTGTAGTAGGCATCGAACCTGGCCCTTTGTGCTAAGTTCATTCGGTTAACGCTACCCTCTCCATTTTTGCTATAAGAAAGCATTTTCAGATCGTAGCCCATTAACATGGTTTTATCAATGGTCATATCCTGTACTTTTGCCGCTTCCCGGTTTACATAATTGTCGTAAAAATTTTTAGGCAAAGGGAATTTCACTTTATCAAATTTCCCCATATCAGTCGTATCCGGAAGCCAGGTGCGATGCGTAGCTTTGTGCCCAATAACCAAACAGAACGGCTTCGATTGGTCTCTATTATCTAACCACTGTTCAGAGGCATCTTCTATTAAATTGGTTACATAACYTTCTTTATGCACGGTTTTACCATCCATGCCGATAAAATCGGGGTTGTAGTACTGCCCCTGATCTGGCAGAATGCTGTAATAATCAAATCCCTGAGGTTTATCGCCCAGGTGCAACTTGCCTATCCAGGCTGTTTGATATCCGCCAGACTGAAGGTGTTTGGCAAAATTATCCTGTCCATGATCAAAATGGGAGGTTTCATTATCTTTAAAACCATTTTTATGGCTATATAATCCTGTTAATATAACGGCCCTGCTCGGTCCGCAAATAGAATTGGTTACATAAGCTTTGTTAAAGGTTACCCCCGACCGGGCAATACGATCGATATTGGGTGTTTGCGTTAATTTACTACCATAACTGCTTATCGCCTGAAAAGCATGATCATCAGAAATGATGATTACAATATTGGGTTTTTGCTGGGCATAGCCTAGTTTGCAGCATAACAGCGCAGTGATTAATATTATTTTTCTCATTGATGGTTTAATTGAATTTAAGGGCATTATTCATAGCCATTTTCAAAAACGATGGTCTGTTGTTTTTTCAGGCTCACTTCGGCAATTCCATCATCGCCCATTTTTACAATCTCAGCAGGTACATCTCTTACCACATAGGTTTTGAAAGGCAGCTTAATTCTAAGTACACCCGCTTTTTCTGCGTATACTTTTACTTTTGTTGGCACACCGTTTTCTTTATTTCCGCTTACTAAAAAGGCGCCTTCAGCACGTAAATTATTAAAAGCTACATCTTTCCAGCTTTGTGGTACAGCGGGGAATGCCTGTATATAACCATTTCTGCTTTGTAATAAAAGTTCCTGAACGCCCTGTGCAAAGGCAAAATTGCCTTCTAAAGTAAACGGGCGGTAGGTGAAGTCTGAGTACTGCCCTCCTTTTTGATCGCCATTTAAATGAAAACTGTTCGGCGAACAGAAGTTGGATGCAAAAATTTCCAATTGCTTTACCGCCTTATCGGCTTGGTAAGCCCTTGCGTATATAGAAGCCATCCAGCTAAAAGAATAACCACACCATGCTCTTGTACCAATTTCTTCTAACCGTTTTAAGGAGTTATCAATAATGGCTTTATCCTGCTGGTGGTTAACATCCAACAAATCGAGCGGATAAATGGCCATATACTGCGACATGTGCCTGTGCGAGCTTGTTAAATTAGATCCAGGGGCGATGGTAAAACCAGTTTCATTTATTTCATAACCCGGTAACTGATTCAGCATTTCCGCCCAATGTTTGCTTTCGTCTATCTTACCTTTTGCCATGCTTACTTCGGCCGCAGCTTTAAATAAAAATTTAGCTAAGGCCAAATCGAAATTGGTCCAGTTTAAGAACCAGGCTTTAATACTGTTATCATTATACTCTGGACTAGAGCTTAAAGGCAGTGAACGTTTGCCATCTTTCAACCTTGTAATGTTCTCCAGATAGGTTGCAGCTTCATGTATATACGGATAGGCTCTCTTTTTAAGAAACGCTTTATCCTTGCTATATTTCCACTGCCAATAAAAATGTTGTGAAGTCCATGCGCTTACGGTTGGCGAAAGCGAATACTGGATCCACCCACCCATTGGGTCACCATTTAATGTAATTACGCCCGGAACATTTAAACCCTCAACACCAAAATATTGCTTGGTATAAGTAAGATTTCGTTCTCTGATTTTCCATAGCCAATCGGTAAAAGTGGCTCCTTCGGCCAGGTGGTTAGCGGTATAAGTTGGCCAATAACTCAATTGGGTATTCAAATCGTTATGAAAATCGCCTTTCCAGGGTGGCAAACTACCGTTATCGGCGGTCCAAACGGCTTGTAAAGTTATGGCCGGTGCGCCTTTTCTGGCTACACACCCTAATTTATACA
>NZ_JBFTRT010000258.1:0-12793 GCF_056399685.1 Pedobacter sp. 01N416 | reverse complement strand
GCCGATAATAATTTAGTTTTTTATAAAAATTATAAGCCAATTCTATTCCGATCAGAATAAAAAACACAGGTACAGATAACGCAATGTAATCTACTTTCATATAAACGTGAAGAAATATTTGGCCAGCAATATTTACTTTACAATTTAGAAAATTTTTAGCTCAACATAAAATCTAATTCATGTAATATTTGTGCTTGTTTGATCTTATTTATTGATTTTCATGAAATTCAGCTTACCTTTGAAAGGCTAAACTAATGCTTTTGGCGTTATTAACTTTTCATTTAAATCATCCCATCTATGAAAAAATTATCTCTCCTGTTGTTGCTAATTGCTTCGGCATTTTATACAAAGAGCCAAACGTTAGTATTAGCCAAAGATGCCGCTCAACATATTGGTAAAAATGTAACCATTTGCGATTCGGTGTATAGCGCAAAAGCTTTAGACAAATTAATTTTAATTAATTTAGGTGGTGCCTATCCAAAAGAGCTGATCACCGTAGTCATCAACAAAGAAGATCAGAGTAAATTCCCTTCGGAACCTTCGAGTATGTTTATGGGAAATAAAATCTGTGTTACCGGAATTATATCTGATTACAAGGGCAAAAAACAGATTTTAGTTACCGATCCGAAGCAGATTACCGTAAAATAAACAGCCTAATCATCAAACTGCGGTATTATTGCCGCTTTAGCCGCCTCGATATAAAGTAAAACCTGATTAACACAAGCTGTTAAACTTTCTTGTACCTCGTGTTCCCAAAAGCGCATTACGGTATAACCTTGAGCATGCAGCTGTTGGTTAACATGTTTGTCGCGTTGCATATTTCGTTCAATCTTCGGAATCCAAAAACCAGAATTTGTTTTTAAAGCTGATTTCTTTTCATCCCATTTGTAACCATGCCAAAAATCGCCATCTACAAATATGGCGAGCCTGTACTTATTGATAACCAGATCGGGTTTGCCAGGAAAATTTTTAGGGTGGATTCTGAACCTAACATGTTTGCTCCAAAGTGCCTTGCGTAGTTTTAACTCGGACAGGCTATTTTTCGCCCTAATTTTAGACATATTTTTACTCCGCTGTGCAGTGGTGTAAAAACCGGCACTTTCTTCAAAGCGGGGGACTTTAATATCCTCATCTTTATATGGCTTAGGCTCCATACCAAAGAAAACCAATAATAGGTATAAATTGTTTAAAAAATTGGCGATAGAAAGGGGCGATATTGATCAACCTAAGCACCTCCTCATTTAAAGGAGGGCGCTTCGGCTGGAGCGTTAATACAAAACGTATAATTTATGAGTAAATTGTCGAAGGGTGTGCTCCTTCAGTCGGCAGGAAATTAATCCTGCCAACCTCGTAAGCATAGATATCCTTATTATCTGATTCGAAGATTGAAAATCATTTCAACATATCATAGCGGATTATACAGATAGGCATATTTCCTTGATGAATCGTTTTATTTCCTTGATGAATATTTTTGGTCTTGTAGCTTTTCTTATACTTAAATTTAGACTTTCACCGATTTTGATCCTCAAACCGTATCCATTTCTAAAAAGCTGAAAATTTTGCATCTATTGGTATAAAATACATAGTTTTGATTTTTGATCAACCTATACCTATGCTTTTAAAACGAAATACGCTAATTTTTATACTCATTTTACTGATTGCTGCATTTACTTGTTTAAGTTTTTTCATTGCGCAGCATCCCATACTTGATTTTGACATTAAAACTTCGTTGTTTATTCAGCAATATCATGCAGATTGGTTAGATAAATTGATGTTGGCCATCAGTTTTTTTGGAGAACTCCCCTATTCATTACTTTCGGTAGTAGTGGTAGCAATCATATTTTACCAGCAAAAGTATAAACGCGAAGGCCTATTCGTTTCAACGGTGCTCTTGTCTGGATTAATTATCCTGGGTATAAAAAATGTGATTAACCGCCCACGCCCTACCGCATTTTATGTACGACTGGTGGAAATAAACCGCTTTCAGAGCTACCCCAGTGGGCATGTACTTTCTTATACCCTCTTTTTTGGCTTCTTGATTATTTTGATGAATACTTTGAAAGACGTGCCGAAGTTAACTAGAAATATAGTGACTTATTTATCAGCATTTTTGATGATCACCATTGCCCCATCCAGAATTTATCTGGGTGCACATTGGTTTACCGATACAGTTGGTGGTTTTCTGCTAGGCTTAATCTGCCTTTTCCCGCTTTGCTATTTTTACTTCAAAAAGAAAGCAAATTAAGCCTTTTCTTCTGTCTTTTCTTTCTTTCTGATCCTGCTTAAAGTTTCGATTCGCATCCCCAGGTAGCTGGCCAAAAATTTTAAAGGAACCCTTGACTTTATAGTAGGATACCCGATTTTAAACTGTTTGTACCTTATTTCTGCTGAGGGGATTCGTGATAAAATAGATCGCTCTTGCGACATATGGTAATGTATAGCCAATAATTTTCTGGCCAAAATGTTGGTTTCAGGAAATTGCACATACAAGTCGTCAATAAAACGATATGGGAGTATAAGCAGTTCTGAATCTTCCAGCGCCTGATATTGTTCCTGATAAGTTGGGACAAGGCTGCCTGGATTTCGAATACTGCCAATCAGGTGATTTTCGTCAGTTAACCAGGCAGTAATATCTTTTCCTTCATCCAGTACAAAAGCCCGTACCAAGCCTTTAACAATAAAGAATAAACAATCGCCACTAATATTGCTAAGATCAGGCAAAATCTCATTCTTACGTACGGTGATTTTGAATGTTTCAGTTTTTGCCCGCTCAATTATTTCTTTTCTTAATGGCTGCAGCTCATTTAAATACTTGATAAGAGGATCACTTTCATGATGGGCAGCAGTCATAATATTATCCGGGGTTTTAAAACGATGCAAGCTATTGCTTGAATACCGGATTTCCAAATATGGAAACGAGTTCAACAGCCAAAAAATTACAGTTGTGGAAAATTTATTTTTCAGGCCATCCGTTTTCAACACCACTTTTAGGAATAAATTATTTGTTAAATTTTCGCTTTGATAACTATATTTTACTTAATCATAAAAAAATCTGATAATTTTGCCGCCATGACGWATAATAAACCAAAAGCTTTTCTTTTCGATCTTAATGGAACCATGATTAACGATATGGCTTTCCACAATCATGCCTGGCATAACATACTTACAAAAGATTTAGGAGCAAGTATTAGCTTCGATGCGGTTAAAAAACAGATGTACGGTAAAAACCAAGATCTGTTAGAACGTGTTTTTGGTATTGGTCATTTTTCTCAGGAACAGATTGATCAGATTTCAATCGAAAAAGAGCATAGATATCAAGCTGCTTATAAAAAACATTTAACGTTAATAGCAGGTTTAGGCGATTTTTTAGAAAAAGCAAAACAATCAGCCATTCAAATGGCGATTGGCTCTGCTGCTATTCCCTTCAATATTAATTTTGTACTCGATAATTTAAATATCCGTTCCTATTTCGAAGTCATAGTAAGTGCCGAAGATGTGGTAAATAGTAAACCTGATCCGGAAACTTTTACCAATGGAGCAGAAATTTTAGGCGTTGCAGCCAGCCAATGCATAGTTTTTGAAGATGCACCAAAAGGTGTTGAAGCAGCACAGAATGCCGGGATGAGATGTGTTGTACTTACAACCATGCATACTAAAGAAGAATTTGCAGCTTACAACAACATTATAGCTTTTATAGAAGATTATACAGATCCAGTTTTACAAGAACTTTTCTAAATTAAAACGACCTGCATTTCTACAGGCCGCTTTAATTTCATCATTGTTGGGAGATCACCAAAACAACTATTTGGTAAATTTATATACCGAGCTTGTTTTATACACCTGCCCAGGTTTTAAAACCGTTGACGGAAAAGCGGGTTGATTTGGTGAATCTGGAAAATGCTGTGTTTCTAATGCAATTGCTGTTCTWAAATCATCTTTAGCACCAGTTTTAAAAGTATTTTTACTTTGCATAAAGTTGCCACTATAAAATTGTAAGCCTGGCTCCTGCGTATAAATATCCATCACTATACCCGACTTATCTCCTTTAACCGTAGCCGCATGGAACATGCCCATAGCTTTGGTTTTATTTAGCACGTAGTTATGATCATAACCCTTCCCAAAGGTTAACTGTTCGTTTTTATCGTTTATACGCGCACCAATGGTAGTTGCTTTGGTAAAATCGAACGGTGTTCCCTTAACCTTTTCAATCTTTCCTGTCGGGATCAGGGTAGAATCAACAGGCGCGTACTCATCTGCATAAATCTGTACCTCGTGGTTCAAAATCTCACCACTTCCATCACCATTTAAATTAAAAAATGCGTGGTTTGTTAAATTTACAATTGTAGTTTTATCGGTTTTAGCCTCGTAGTCCATTTTCAGTTCATTATCATCCGTTAAGGTATAAGTTACTTTAACATCTAAATTGCCTGGAAAATTTTCATCGCCATCTTTTGATAAGTAATGAAGCACTAAGGTATTGGCATTTGGCTGAGAAGCATCCCAAACAACATATTGGTAGCCTTTTTTTCCCCCATGAAGGGTATTCTGTCCATTATTGGTAAACAGCGAATAGGTTTTACCTTCAAGCGTAAATTTACCCTTTGCTATGCGGTTGCCATATCGGCCAATAGTTGCACCAAAATAGGGCTCGGTTGATTTTTCGTAATCATTAATACTTTTAAAACCTACTACCACATCAACTAACTTACCATCTTTATTTGGCACCACTAAACTAACCAGACGGCCACCGTAATTGGTAAAAATAGCCTCCGCATTATTCTTATTCTTTAAGGTGTATAACGTTGTTTGTTTACCATCAATTTCCTTTTTAAAAGAATCGGCAACAAGTTTTACAACGGCTATTGAGTCGTTTTTTAAACTATCAGCTGATGAAGATTTTTTGGTTCCGGATTGACAAGATGCAAAGCCGATTACAGCTAGCATACCGAGGCTCGTTAATGATTGTAATTTCATAAAGTGGAATACTTGGTTTAGATTTTTAATTAAGTTTTTAAATATAAGTATATGACATAACTTTACAAAAAAAAACGATTTAGAATAATCAAAAATGCATATTATTAAAGAATAATTTAATTAAACATCAGCAATGATACGATTTGTAGAAATGGTGATAACAAACTGTTGAACGATTGAAAATCTTTGATTTATTTTTATCGTCTTCCTGATCCGATAACCATCAGATTTATTTCAGGGTCTTTTTTAAAGATGAGCTAAATACAATGTTGAATGAATTCAGCATGACGATTATTATACAGCTAAATTGAACTTTCAGCGTTTTTACTGATTTGAAGATAATATTAACCTAATATCAATTAAAATCCAGTAAAACTGATTATTATTGCGGCAATCAAATTCCAAATATGAATCAAATCATTTCAACAGACCGTTACGACAAAATGCTATATCGCCGTTGTGGAAACAGTGGCATAAAATTGCCTGCGATATCGTTGGGTTTATGGCATAATTTCGGGCATGTTAACGTTTTTGAAAATAGCAAAAACCTAATCTACACTGCTTTTAACAATGGAATTACCCATTTCGATTTAGCAAATAATTATGGTCCGCCTCCAGGCTCCGCTGAAGAAGTTTTTGGAAAAATCCTTCATGAGGATTTTAGGGGCTATCGTGATGAAATGATTATTTCAAGCAAAGCCGGATATACCATGTGGGATGGTCCTTATGGCGACTGGGGTTCGAAAAAATACCTGGTTTCTAGTTTAGACCAGAGCTTAAAACGCATGAAACTGGATTATGTTGATATTTTTTACCACCATCGTCCAGATCATGAAACTCCGCTTGAAGAAACCATGGGAGCCTTAAGTCTCTTGGTTCAACAGGGAAAAGCTTTGTATGTTGGTATTTCGAATTATAAGGCAGAAGAAGCCGCAAAAGCCATCAAAATTTTAAAAGATAACGGTACACCATGTTTAATCCACCAGCCTAAATATTCGATGTTCGAACGCTGGGTAGAAGATGGCTTACTCGATGTTTTGGAAAAAAATGGTGTGGGTTGTATTCCATTTTCGCCATTGGCACAAGGTCTACTTACCGATAAATATTTACACGGCATTCCTTCCGATTCAAGAGTAGCCACCAGTGGTATTTTCCTGAAAGAAAGCAATATTACGCCCGAGAAATTAGCCGTGATTGCCAAACTAAATGATGTTGCCAAATCGCGTGGGCAAAAATTAGCACATATGGCGTTATCGTGGATACTGAAGGACGAGAGAATTACCACAGTCTTAATAGGTGCCAGTAAGCCAGAGCAAATTACGGATTCAATTAAAGCTTTAGATAATATAAAATTTAGTGCTGCTGAAGTAAAACTGATTGATGAAATTTTAAGTTAAAAAAATCGATCGTCATTTCGGCAGCAGTGTTCCAAAGGAACTGCTTCGGAGAAGAAATCTTTGAACAATCCAATAAACATGGTTCAAAGATTTCTCTTTCGACTCAACATCCTACCGTGTGGACACATCTTTTGTTAATTCTATAGTTGTTTTTAACACACATTCCTAAAGCAATCGTCATGCTGAATTTATTTCAGCATCTTTCCAGATGCTAAAAGACATTTACTATCAATCCAGCAATGGGCCTTTTACACAATCCTACACACATCAAAAAAACAGCGGCACTTCGTTTTGTGTTCAATACATATTTAAAGCTTTAAATTAGCGTTTATGAACACAAAACCACTGCGTTTAGGTTTGGCAGTACTATTTGTTCTTTCCTGCAACTGTTTTTTTGATTTCTCCGGCCCTTGGGATTGACGGCGTTCTTCGGTTAAAACAATGTGTTTTCAGAGGAAGTTAGCAAAACGCCTAAAAAATCAACATCAAAAAAATGTGTCCACACAGTAGGATTTAACGCCGGGACTTTTCTCCAGTCGAAATGACGATTTATTTTAGCCTGTAATCCAGTCTTTTACTTTTCTTAACTAACCCGAAACTTTAACTGCGATTTAATCATGCAAGATCAGGGCTTTGATTTGAATTAGCGCTTTACGGGGAGCGAAAAGTGAAATGTAGAACCGGCCCCATAATTACTTTCTGCCCAAATTTTACCCTGGTGTAAGTTTATAATCTCTGCACTTAGGTATAAACCAATCCCAAAACCTGAAATGGTTTTAGTTTGCTGGTTTTCTACGCGATAAAACCGATCAAAAAGTTTCTCCAGATCATGAGCCTCGATACCAATGCCGTTATCTGTTACAGAAACATGTATTTCATTCCCCAAGGCTTCTGATTGAACATAAACAGTACTGCCCTGATCTGAATATTTTACAGCATTGCTAATCAAATTTGAAATTACAGAGCCAATTTTATCTTTGTCGGCGTATATTAATTTAGGCTCACCCTCTGCAAAATTAATCTGATTAGTAGGATGAATTAACCTTAGATCTTCTACAAGATCACAAATCAGTTTATCAAGATCAAAATGAGATAGGCTCAAGTGAATTTCTCCTGATTCTAAACGCGATACATTTAAAAAGGAAGTGATCATAGCACTCATTTTCCGGATCTGTTTTTGAACTTTATCTAAAGTATTTACGACAAAAAGATCTGTTAAACTCCGACTCTGCATCAATTGAACATAGGCACTAATAGAGGTTAAAGGCGTTTTTAGCTCATGGCTTACCATACTGATGAAATCATTCTTTTGCCGCTCTTCCTTTATACTGATTAGAATCTGTTCCTGATCTRGTGCTTCCCGTTGCAGTTCAGTCTCTTTAATGGCATTTTTCGCATTAACCATATCAGTCACATCGCTTGCGGTATGAAGAATACAATAAGGCATCCCAGCTTCATCCTTAATGGCGCGGTATTCGTAAGCATAATAAGCTGTTTGTAATCTCCCATCCCTTAGGGTTTCGGCCTGAATAGCATCTCCTTTATCTGTAATGCCCGTTAGCAATACATTTTTCAGCATATTGATAAAAGGCTGGCCCTTTAACTCTGGCACAGCATCTTCTAAAGGTTTACCGATAATAGAGCGGTCTTTTCCCCAAAAAGCAATCATGGCATCATTGGCCATTTCGATTACTATATGCTCGGATGTGTATATGGCTGTTGCATCTTTTGATAAGGAAAGAACCTCTAAAAGTTGATTATTATTTAAAACCCTTGAATAATTTTCCATTTATAATTAAAAGTTAAAACCCGACGATGCTGATATGTATGGTAAAATCAAATTATACTAAGTATCATACAAGTGGCCTTTACAAAAGTTTGGCTATTATTAACCTTTTATCATCTGGCATTTAATTTATCGCTTATTTTCTGTTTAAGTACTCCCGCGGCCTGAGTATATCCCCCATCTGCTCCATCAACAAAATGAATGTGATCATCTTCCAGGTCCCTAACATAACAAGACATGATCGATTCGCCGCTAACATAGAGGCCGTATAAAATTTCATTATTTTTTTCGAGCTGATTAAGCGCTTTCTGCAATATTAATCGCTGCTGTGCGGTTCCGGTAATTACCGTATTTATTCTACCATCTATCACCAGCGTATCCGACATTTCTACAAGCTGTTTCAGGTATTTTTTACCACGCTCCGTTCGGAAATAGATATAGCCATAAATATTGATGAGCCATGATTTGATCAGTTCAAAAAGTTTAATTTTTCCAATTCGGTGTTTCATTTCTTTCCCCAGACTATTGAAGCTTGTTTTGAAAATCAACTTAGAAACTGAAATCGGCTGACGCTTTTCGGGTGTTCCGTAAATTTGATCAAGATGATGGATCACTTTGCTGAATACGGCTGCCTGCTGCGTTATTTCTGGAGCTATAACGATTAATGTAACCACCTCATCACTATTTTCGGGTGGTTCTATCTTATCCCAGCGGCATTGCATACCACTTAAATCGATTTCATTACTTGCAGTATCATGGCCCGTTAACAGGTAATTCTCTCCCTTGATAATTTGTTCGGCATAAGCCAGGCCATCGCCCAAAACAATGGGGATAGAAAATGTTTCAGCACTACTAAATCTGCAAATATTAAGCGTATGGCTTTGTTTGTAAATTTCTTCAACAGGCATAATCCCAGTCCTTAAATCAAGGTTAAAATTCCGTAAGGTGTTATCTTTGTATTTCAACAGCGATTTCATCACATCATCTACAATACTAGGCGGAACAATAAAAGAAGCCCCATCGCCACCGAAGAAAAATGGAACCGAAATGTTTGCTTTAAATGCAATATTGAGTACGGCAACAATACTTCCGGTAGCAATAAGGTTAACATTTTCATGCAGGCCCGAATTTACAGCAGCGGTTGAACGCTTAATATCGGTGATGATTACACACCAGCTAGCAACCACTTTTTCAAATAATTGATTTTGAATCAACAACTGATATAATGGTATTTTATGAATGGGCAAATTGGAATAGAAATGGTCTTCGCTATTTTGCATAATTTGATTTAGTATATCCTAATATACGCATTCAAAAAAGCTATGTATTTCAAAAAAGCAAATCAAAAACTAATCTTATTTAGAACAAATAAAAATAATTTTGTAATTCCGATGCAAAAACGCTTCCTTTGCGCCAACTAAGAATTAATCTAAATAAAGATGAATAAAAAATTTACTTTTCTTTTAAATTTTATAGCTGTTTTTCTGTTTTTGGCAGGTAATACCATGGCGCAAAGCAAAAACGGATCTGTTTCGGGTTCGATTAAAACGAGCGATGGCAATCCTGCCAGTTATGTAAGTGTTGGTTTAAAAAATACTGGTAGAACTACACAAACTGATGAGAAAGGTAATTTCACGATTAAAAATATAACACCCGGCACCTATACGATCAAAACATCRGCTATTGGTGTTTCTGCTCAGGAAAAATCAATTACTGTAGCGGCTGGTCAGACCGTAAATGCTGATTTCACCATTGCRGAATCTTCATCTCAATTGGATGAAGTAGCCATTAACGGTTACAAAACGCCAAACAGAAAGCCAGCTAACTTAGGTAAAATTGCTATTGCCCCTATGGATCTTCCACAGGCCGTGCAGATTATTGGAAACCAAGTAATTGCCGACCAACAAGCAAACCGCTTAAGCGATGTGCTCAAAAATGTAAACGGTGTAGCTTATGGTGAAAATAGAGGTGGCGTAAGTGGTGAAACATTTTTTGCAAGAGGCTACAGTTTAGGAGCAAATAACATCTTCAAAAATGGATCACGTGCTTCCAGTGGTGGCATGCCAGAAGTGAGCACATTAGAATCGGTAGAAGTACTTAAAGGTAGTGCCGCATTGCTTTATGGTGGTGTAAGTGGTGGAGCTGTTGTAAACCTGATAACCAAAAAACCTAAATTCGAAAATGGTGGTGAAGTTTCTATGCGTGGCGGTAGTTATGATGTGTACAAACCATCAGGAGATATTTATGGTCCGATTACAAAAAATTTGGCTTTCCGTTTAATCGGCACTTATGAAGATGCTGCAAGCTTTAGGAATAGTGTTAAATCTAACCGAGTTTATGTTAACCCATCGTTACTTTATAAAATTAGCGRGAAAACCGATGTCCTACTACAGGGTGATTACTTAAAAAGCGACATGACACCAGATTTTGGCGTGGGGACGGTTGCCAATAAGATAGCAGATATTAGTAGAAATGCATTTGTTAATGCACCATGGGCATATAACAACACCAATACGGTTACTACTCAACTAAACATCAATCACAAATTTAATGAGAAGTGGAAACTAAATGTAATTGCTAATTTACAATCATATAACCGTGATTATTTTAGTGCAGAACGCCCATTCGCACTTTTAGCTGATGGCATTGCAAATCGTTTGGTTACTAGAGCAAAGACTAAAGAATTTACTTATAATGAGCAAATTAATTTAAATGGTGCGTTTAAAACAGGCAAATTTGAACATACATTACTGATTGGGGTAGATGCTGATCAATCAAGAATAACTTCTAATGGTTTTACTTTCAACAGCAATAATGCTGCTACATTTAATTATGGAAATGTAAATTTATTAGATCCATCTACTTATTTTGGAAGTGGTATAGAACCTACGGCGAACAATACCACAAGAACATTTGCCCCCGTATTTAGAATGGGTGGCTTTGTTCAGGATTTAATAGCAGTTACTAAACAATTTAAAGTTTTAGCGGGTGTAAGATGGACTTTCCAAAAAACACCTACAACATCGATCACAAACCTAATTAATGGAGTTGAAACTTCAGGAACAGCCATCGACAAAATTGACAAAGCATTCTCTCCTAAATTCGGATTGGTTTATCAGCCATTAAAAACAACATCAGTGTATGTTAGCTATGCAAACAACTTTACTTCAAATACAGGAATTGATATTGCTACTGACGCCCCAATGGCCCCATCAATAATAGATCAATATGAAGCTGGTGTTAAAAATGATTTTCTACAGGGTAAATTATCTGCGAATGTTACTGTGTACAGAATAAAAAACAGCAACCTGGCACAGGCCGCTTTGGCCGATGCGACCAAACGTGAATTTAGTGGTGCAACTGCCAGTGATGGTTTAGAGGTCGATTTAAGTGGAACTATTGTTAAAGGTTTAAATTTCCTTGCAGGTTATAGCTATAATTATTACCGCTATACTAAAACTCTCGACAAAACAGGTATAATTGAAGGTGAAAGAGTAGTTGGTAGTACTAAAAATACTGCCAATGGAACCTTGTTTTACACCTTCTATGAGGGAGGAATTAAAGGACTTAAACTTGGTGCAACGGCAGTCTACACAGGCGACCGTTTAGGCGGCAGAAATCAAACTAAATCTGGAACATCCACTGGCATTATTCCTTTGAGTGCCTTCACCACTCTTGATTTATCAGCAGGATACTCTTGGAGAAAAATATCATTATTGGCTAAGATTTCAAACATCACCAATGAGTTAAACTATTTCGTACATGAGAACTACAGTGTGAATCCAATTCCGCCACGCCAGTTTGTAACTACATTATCTTACAAATTCTAATAAAAGAATAGGTTAAATAAAAAGCTCCTGGTCTACCGACCTGGAGCTTTTTGGCTTATAAAGTCGGCGGTCCGTATATCACCAACGCCGGTGTCCGTCTTAATTGTCTTCCTGAAATTTATGACGAAGTATACGCTAAAACCGCTTAACCCAGAGCAAAATAAAGCCCGAGGTTTTAAGGCATCTCCTTACACCAATAATATTACCTACCGGTTTATTTAACCATGAAAGGAATTAAAGAATAATTAGGATGGTACCCGATTTAAATAATTTAAAGTAATAATGAAATTCACCATGGCGGTTTACTTTTTCGATTTCATACACTTTACCCGATTTACCATATTCATCAGATAATAAATCACCAATTTTAATGCTATCTAACTGATTTACGTTGAGGGATGCTCTTTTAATTAATGTAGCTGTTTTTTCCATAAGATTGCAGTTTGAAGTATTTACGTAATCAAAAAGGCTTTGGTTTTGTAGTATCGTAAATTACTTATAAATAAGAAACAAACATACAAAATTGTAGTGTTAATTAGTAATACACAATCTCATAAACCCGTTTCATGTACAACGCTTCGTCTATTTTAGTAAAAAATTCGTACCATTCTTCTCTTGTAAAAACTAAACTGATATCAGGAAATGGGGTTGATAAAATAACAACCTGCCTCCCATCGGGTCTATTCTCTAAATAATCGTCGAAATCTAGTTTTTTGGTAGCCGCATAAAAAGCATCAAACTGATCAAAAGAAAAGTTCATTAAAACCCCCGAGCGCCATATATTTAAAACTTTGCAATTATTGCAT
>NZ_JBFTRT010000257.1:0-6742 GCF_056399685.1 Pedobacter sp. 01N416 | reverse complement strand
AGATAGTATACATAACCCTGTTATAAGGAGAAAAGGATAAATCAAATATTTTATTTTTTCCATGACTTAATTCATTAATTAATTATAATTCTATTAATTCGGGTTACCCCACAAGGCCAGCTCATAAAAACAGCAATAGGTTCCGTTAGACCAATTGGCTAAGGTTCTAAACCTAATGTAGCGCACTTTTGGTGCATCTAAGGGTATCAAAACGGTTTCGCCTGCTTTGGCTGCATCACTGTCTGCCGTACTTAATTGCCCAATTGGTAAGCCCGAAGGCTTAATTTGCTCATAATCAACTAACTTAGTCCAACCATCATAACTTCCGTCTGGATTTGGCGCATTCGAACCCCATATCTCAATTTTTCTTGGCGCGTGTATTGCATAATACCCTCCTCCATCTGGTCTCATCCACCAGGCCAGGCGGCTTAATTTAGCGGTTACACCCATATCAAAAGTAAACTGTTGAGGCATTCTTGCCGCATCGTTGCTATGGTACCATCCGCCGGTCACACTCCCATCAAAAACACCATTTAGCGTTCCGCTGTAGGCTAAACCTGGATCTGAAGGCCAGGCCAATCCTTTCATTTTTGTTCGGTCTAACCTTTCTTCGTATATAGGGGTAAGGGTTGTTTTTAAGGTATCAGAAATATTGCCCCACCTGTCTCGCACGTAAATACCGAACTTTGTTTCCTCTGCTTTCAGGTCTCTTGTATAAAACACACCTTTCTTTAAGGTCGTAYAATTGGTGTTAACGGGCGCATATTCGCCCAGTTTATTAGGGGCGATCACCACAATGGCCACATCAGCCTCGGTAGCGTTTTCAAAACTCACATCAATACCGCCAAAATTCGAGATTACACCCAGGCTATTACGGATTATTTTATAAGGTGGCATTAATGGATTAACGGTAATTGATGTCGGTTGAGATGTATTTCCGCCTTTGTCTATCGCATATAACTTTACTTCATACGGGTCGGTGTCTGCAAAGCCAACAACAGTTATCGTGTTGTTGTAGTAACTTACCTTGGTCTCTCTTTCAATACCTTGTTTGGTTTTATACACTGCTTTTACATACAGTACATCAGGGTCTGAAGGCAGAATGTACTTTATGGTGGCTGCCCCACTAAGGTTGGTTACGGTTAGTCCTGTTACCGGGCCGGGTGCAACCCCGTCATTTACCGAGGTGGCTATTTCTGATTCTTTACAGGCTTGTGTAGCAAGTACAACTAACATCCCCAGGCAGAATCTATTTATTAATCTTTTCATTTTACTTAAGTTTAATATGTTTAAATAATCCATGAATTATAAAAATTACCAGCCCAGATTTTGCACTAATTTTGGGTTCACCTGTAAATTATTTTCTCTTATTGGCCAAAAATAATCTCTTGGGCTAACAAAGGTTTGATTAAATAACAATACCCTGGTATTATATTCCTGAGCATTTTTATTAAGATCAGCCAAACTAGTGGTAGCGCCTCCTTCTACGCTAACATTCCAGCCATATACTGGTGCATTCAGCGCGCTACCCGCTTTCTTCCACCTTCTCAAATCCCAGAAACGACTGCCTTCAAATGCCAGTTCGATCGCACGTTCTTGCTGTATGATCTCTCTTAAGCCAGCTTGATTGGTATATTTACCTGGGTTTGTAGAGAAATTGGTCCATGAAGTTTCTACCGTTGGCAAACTTGCACGGTCTCTAATCTTGTTAAGATAGATTAATGGAGTTGCCAGATCGCCCGTTTCGTTTAAGGCCTCCGCATAGAGCAGGTAAAGATCCGCAAGCCTCATTATCGGCCATGGATAATTTTCTGTGGTGACCCCTCCGGTAGCACCAATTACCAAATTCATATTGATTAGCTTTTTGGTATAGTAACCGCTTATTGAATAGATTATATTTTGTTTCTTTCCTGAAATTGCATTTGTTTTGGCATAAATCGGTATCGGTGGTTTTTGATTACTTTGCATATACATTTTTGCACCATCAAACATCACGTCGGCATAAAAACGAGGCTCTCTGTTAAAATGTAATCCTACCGTTAGATAACCGTTCACCATCGCCGAATCCTGAGTGGTAACGGCCTTCAGCGTATAACGATTATCATAATCCCAGGTGCGGTCTTCGTTAATCGGCACACCATTTTTGGTATAAAACATTTCTGCCATTTTTAGTGTAGGCGCCAATTGCCCACTTAAACCATTATCGAACTGAGGGGCTACAAATAAGTTTGGACAGGCGTTCATTTGAATCTCACGGGTACTCCCCACAACATTACTAAATAACAATTCCTTGTTCCATTTTTCGCACACCGCATTCCTAATGCTCATTTCAATTCTTGTGGCTTTATCTGCTACTTGAAGACCGGTAGGTACAAATTGGTATAAAGCCACTCCCGAAGCTTCTGCAGCATCGATGGCCGCCTTACAGGCATTCGCAGCCCGCTGCCATTTTTTTGCATCATAAGTAGGGTTAAACAAGGCTTGCCCGTCCTTATTTCTTAAACCGCTGAAATCTGGATTTCCATTAAATAACGGACTGGCAGCTGTTACCAGCAACCGGGCTTTAATGGCCAGGGCAGCAGGTTTGGTAATCCTTCCCATTTCGGTAGCTGCTGCCTGAATCTTATCTGGCAATCCTACTCCTGCCCCTCCCGATGTGGCCTCATCCAATAAATTTGAAATGTAATTGACTACAGAATCCACCGGTTGGCGGCTTACTCTTACCTCCTCCACATTTGCGTCGATTGCTATATTTTTATCAACGATGGGAATTGGCCCATACATTCTAAGCAAGTACCAATGCAGATACGCTTTGAGAAACTTTACCTCAGCAATCCAGCGTTCTTTTTCATAAGGCGCTAAATCGATTGGCTTATCAACATTTTCTAAGAAAATATTACAGTTACGAATGCCTAACCATAGCGATTTTCCTCCACCAGATCCGTCCCAATAATTCATGGACGGGCTGATCTTACTTTGCAGGCCCTTTGAAATATTAAACGGTTCAAGCGTAGTGATCTGAGCGAAAGGAGCAGTAATCGGATTAATCCAAAACTCGTCACCTGTATTCATACCAGGATTAGTATTTATACTTGCTTCATTTGGCAAAGCACTGTAGCAGGTAAACAGAAATTTTTCTGCCTCACTCCGGTTTACAAAAGCATTATCCAGGGTAGGTAAATTGTCTGGCACAATGTCCAGAAAGCCTTTTTTACAGGATGGCATAACGAGCGTTAGTACCATGGCCGATAAAATAAAATATGTATTTTTAAATAGTTTCATATCTTCTTCTTAAAAAATTTAGAAATTAACGTTAATTCCAAAATTGTAAACCTTTTGAAGCGGATAACCTAATCCGTTACCTCCTTGTTCAGGATCCCACATTTTGAAACTGCTCTTAACAAATAGATTTGTACCATTGGCATAAATCCTCACAGAACCGATACCTAATCTCTCAATTGTTTTCCCTGAAAGATTATAACCCAGTTCTACCGATTTAACCCTTAAAAATGAGCCGTTTCGCATCCACCAGTTAGATTTTTGTGTATTGTTTGGGTTAACAGAAGAACTTAAACGTGGCCAGAATGCCTGCATATTTCTGTTGTCTTCAGACCAATAGCTATCAGCAATACTTTTTAAAAGCCCATTCTGAAGATTCGCAACGCCTCCTCCGTCAGGTGCGTGTATTGCAAACGGTGTAATTTTGACAGGGTCAATCCAAAATGAAGAGCGGGTAGAGCCTTGGAAGAATACACCGATATCGAATTTTTTATAACCACCGGCTAGCTGAAAACCATATATAATCTCAGGAGATGTCGGCAAACCTAAAGGAACTATATCTAGTCCGCTAATGACGCCATCACCGTTCACATCTCTATATTTGATATCACCACCCCTAACAGGCTCATTACCAAAAGATTGCAACGGAGAGTTTCTTACCTCTTCGTCATCAACAAATAACCTTTCAGCTATATATCCATAATTCTGTCCAAGTGAGTTACCAACTTTAGAGAGGTAGGTTAAAGCACCGTAATCAGGTTCTTCATTAACCAGCAATTTACTGGTGGCATAGGTAAAGGTTCCCCTCGCCTGAAGCGAAAATGCTCCAAAAGTCTTATTGTAATCCATTGAAACATCAATACCTTCTGATTCGGCCTCGCCTACGTTGGTCTGTACACCGGCAGCAAGCCCCATGGTTGTTGGAATGCTGCTCCTGGCCATTAAAATATTGCTTCGGTGTGACTTGTAAGCCTCAATAACAAAATTTAAGCTGTTAAACAAACTCAAATCCAGCCCTAAATTCAGGGTTCTTGATTCTTCCCAAGTAATATTATCATTTGGATACCTACTGATCGCAACACCAGGTCTGGAATATGCGCCATCAGTACCAAAGCTTACTGGAATACCACTATTTAAGTTCACATTAGCCAAATAGAAGAAACGATCTTCTGCCCTTCCAATCGCGTCGTTACCAACCATACCATAAGTAGCCCTAAGTTTTAGGTTAGAAATGGCAGCCCGTAGCGGCTCAAAAAACTTCTCATTAGATGCGACCCAGGCTACACCAACCGAAGGGAAAAAACCATATCGGTTTTTTTCAGCAAAACGTTCAGAGCCATTAGAGGCAAAGTTTGCTTCAAAAAGGTACCTGGTGTCATAACCATAGGTAACCTTACCCGCAAGACTTTGGTTCCTGGCAGGAAGAGCAGCCTGAAGGTCGTTGGCGTTAGCTGTTACATAGTTGCTCAGCGTGGTAATCAGGGATCCGCCTACCGAATGTTTTTCCTTAAAGGTCCTATTGTAGTTTACTACAGCCTCCATATAGGTTTTCGTGTTCGCGGTACGCGTACCCGGCACATAATTTAGGTATTCGGTAGGTCCATTTAGTTCATTTAACAAGCTGATGTTATAATTTTGTCCACTGGCATCTGTTGGCGTTGCGCCATAATAGTATGGATTAAACCTCCTGCTAAAATCGAAATAAGAATACCTTTGGGTATAGCCCATCACTCTGGCGGTAAGACCTGGAGTAATAAATTTAAAATCCTGCTTTACTTCCAATTGTACATTTAAAGTTGAAGTATTGTATTGCTGGAAACCCGAAACCATATTGGCATAGGGATTAAGATAGAAAGTATTCAGACTATTACCAATCAAGGCATTTCCGAACAATGGATGTTTCTCAAATGGCGATGCCGATGCTGGGTAAACAGCCGGAAACAATACCGGATTGGACGAGATGGCTTGACCAAAAATACCGCCTCCACCACCTATCGGCCCTTGATAATCGTCAAAAGTACCAGAAGTTCTTATCGTCCCATCAGTGGTTGGTGTTAATTTAACAGTCACGTTTGAACGTACCTGGGTGGTCTTTAATGAGATATTGTTACCGTATTCATTGAGTGCTTCGGTTTTTAACACCCCGTTATCGATATTATGCGTAGCGGCAATGTAATACTGGGCAGCCTTACCCCCTCCGGTCATATTAAAGTTAAAACGCTGATTCATCGTATAGTCCTTTATCAAAGCATCCATCCAATCGTTATTTGGATATAAGTACGGGTTCATGCCCGCAGCTGTACGATCTATCTTGGTTTTAGAATACGGTTCCGGACTGGATTTGAAGCCAGGCAGGGTTCGGGTTAATACCGCCTCGTTTGCTAACTTCATATAGGTAATGTTGTCTGCAAGTTTGAAATTCTGCGTATTACCGGAAATAGAATTTTCCGCCCTGAAAGAAAATTTTGTTTTGCCGTCAATACCGGATTTGGTCGAAATCAGGATCACCCCATTTGCGGCCCTGGAACCATATAATGCTGCAGCAGATGCATCTTTTAACACCGAAAAGCCTGCAATATCATCTGGCTGCATCCTTGCCAGGTCAGTAGGCGTAGACTCCATTCCATCGATCAGGATAAGCGGGTCAATCTTACCTGATCCAAAAGAGGCAACCCCGCGGATGAAGAACTGCGCATTATCGGCGCCCGGCTCTCCACTCCTCTGGTAGGCAATTACTCCCGGCAGTTTGCCCGCTAACATAGTGGTCAGGTTACTAGTGGGCCCTTTTAATTCTTTAGGGTTAATAGTGGTAACAGAACCCACAAGGGTCCCCTTCTTTTGTGTTCCGAAGGCCACAACAGCAACCTCATCCAGGGAGTTGTCATCTTCTTCCAGCTCTACATTAATGGTCTTGCGGCCTGCAATATTTATTTCTTTTTTCTTATACCCGACAAATGAAAAAACGAGGGTTCCTCCTCCACTGGTTAATTTAACAGTATATTTTCCTTCTTTATCGGTAACACTGCCATTAGTGCTTCCCTTTACCGTGACGCTTACTCCGGGCAATGGGCCACCTTTTACATCGGTTACCTGACCGGTGACCGAGTTGTTTGATTGAGCGACTGATTCAAAAGCCGTAGCCATTAACAGGAGCAGATAGCAGAGGTATTTCATGCTTCCCCATGTAAAAATTCTTCGATACATAATAGTTTTAGTTTGATATTCGGTTTGTTTGGTCAAATAGCAATCAGATAATCCTAACCAATTGTAATTTGTACATACATATATACATGAAATATTTTAAAAATCATCTTTTTTATTTTTTTTTCAAATAACAAAAGCACTATAAAATAGGTAATTACAACAAAAATGTCTGACGAAAAAGACAATAAATGTTCGTACATTATTTAACCCTAAAAGAATAAATCTAAAAAGCACATCACTAAATGCTTTTACCTAGAAC
>NZ_JBFTRT010000256.1:0-7993 GCF_056399685.1 Pedobacter sp. 01N416 | reverse complement strand
GGGTGCCCCCGCTGGTAAAAATGCCATCCGCTTTTTTGTTGTAACCGATCTGGTCGCAGGTCCATTCGATCAGCTTTTGTTCGATTAGTGTTCCGCCTGCACTTTGGTCCCAGGTATCGATTGATGAGTTGATGGCCGAAATCATGACTTCGGCAGCGACAGCGGGAATCACAATCGGACAGTTTAAGTGTGCAATGTAGGCAGGGTGGTGAAAGGCAACCGCATGGCTGGTGTAAAGCTGTTCAACTTCTTTAAGCAAAGCATCGTAATTGTCGTGCGTTTTTTCAAATTCGATCGAATCAAACAGCGGTCTTAATTTCGATGGCGATACACCACTAAAGGGCTGTTGATTGTTGCCGAGGAATTTTTTTACCGCCTGGGTAACTTTTCCTATTGCATGCAGGTACTCTACTTCATTTTCGTGGTGAAAGATTTCCTTGGTTGGACTTTCCGTAAGGAAATCAATAAGTTCATGTTTTTCGAGGTCTGATGTAAACATTAGTTTTTCAATTTTTCAAAAGATTAAGGTTAAATGGCAATAAAATTACTAGGCATATCAATGCCGAGATTTTCAAATAATACTTGGTTCTGAGCAGCTTAAATTAGTGAGCGGTTTCGACTATAATTCCGGTTGCTAAGGTATATTTTTATTTAGATTGATTAAAAATAATATTTAAAATATTTTTAACATATTGTTAGTAAGTTGTTTGCTGGCTGATGCTTAACCGTTTTAGTATAGCGTGGAACAAAAAAATAAAATATTTTATTTGGATTTAATCTAAATAAATGATTGCTTTGCGCAAAAAAATAATAATCATTGATGAAACCATCATGATTTTCAATATCACAACGGTATGACTAAATCATGATAGTTTCATTACCATTAAAACCAAATTTATACGGATGAAAAATCTATACTTAATTGCAATCCTTGTCTGTGGATTTATCTTAACGGGCAAAGCTCAAACCGTTACCGGAAAGGTAATAGGCGAAACCGCTCCGCTTGCTGGGGCAAATATTAAAGTTGAAGGCAAAAATGCTTCGGCTATAACAGCTGCTGATGGTAGCTTTGAATTAAAGTTAACCGAAGGTTCTTTCAAATTACAGGTGAGTTATGTAGGGTATACTACCATACTGCAAAAAGTGAGCTTGGCTAAAGATCAGACCGTTAATTTAACCCTTTATTTAAGCCCAACGTCGAATATGCAGGAGGTTGTGGTGGTTTCATCACGTAAGCCGACCAAAATCAGCTGATGATTGATGGTGTATCATTAAACAGTACCCGTGGTGTAAGCCGTCAGTTCGAATCGATAGATCCTTTCAACATTGAAAGAATTGAGGTTTTATCTGGAGCAAGTGCAGTTTATGGTGGTGGAGCAACAGGGGGTATTATCAACATTATTACTAAAAAAGGACAGGACAGTCAGCCAAGTTTCACTACACAAGTTGGTGTACGCAGCGGTTTAAAAGAAAAAAGTGATCATGATGTACGCGTAGCACAGGCTATTTCTGGCGGGAGCAAAGATTGGAACGGACGCATTGGTATGGCTTTCCAAAAAAACAATGCAGCTTATGGTGCCGATGGAAAACAGATTTTTACCGATATTACTCAAACCGATTTACAGTATAACCAATCGTTCGATTTTTTCGGAAGTACCGAATTTAAATTGACCGAGTATCAAAAACTATCGGTGAATGGTCAATATTACAATTCGGGTTACCGTGGCGATAAAGACCTTTTCTTGGGCGCAAATTACGGTRGATTGTTATCAAATCCAGCGCTTTTAGAAATGAGAAATGGCTACTCATCCGATGTTGATCCGAAAACCAGCAGAGCCAATATAAATGCCAATTATCAGGCTAGCAATATCTTGGGCGGGCAAACACTTTATGTACAGGCAGCGGCAAGAAACGAACAATTTAGCTTTCACCCATTCCCAGGGCAAGCGGCAATACCGCAGCGACTTTACAGTGGTTCATCCATCCAAAATACAAACTACAGCGCTTTAAAACTGGTATTGAACAAAGACTGGAACAGATTGAATCTTACTTATGGTATTGATGCCGATAACGAAAATTTTAACGCACGGCAAGCCCTGTTTGATAGAACAAAGGCCTTTGCGTCTGGTGGTTTAAACAATAGCACAATAGCCACTATTGCCCGTTATCCTAATTTCAGGGTAAATGGTTTATCAGGCTTTTTGCAGGCGCAGGTTAAAGTAACCGACTTCTTAAGCCTGTCGGGAGGTGTGCGTCAGCAACGTATGTTTGTTAAAGTTGGCGATTTTGTAGGCACCGCTGCTTCTGTACCTTTGGCTTATGGTGTAGGCAGAACAGCTACGGCCATTGCTGGTGGTGAAAACCATTACGATGTGAATTTATTAAACGGTGGTTTGGTATTTAAAATCAATGCAGCTCAACAAGCATGGCTTAATTTCTCGCAAGGGTTTAACTTGGCAGATCCGGCAAAATATTACGGACAGGGCACTTATACCTTGGTAGGCACCAACTATAATTTAGGCAACTCGATCAATGTTGGAAGTTCTCCTTTAACCGGTATCAAAACAGAACAGTACGAAGCCGGTTACCGTTACCGCTCAGGTGTATTTAATGCACAGGTAGCTGGTTTTTATGCCTTATCTGATAAAAATGTAAAAACCAATAGTACATTCAACATCGAAGTTTTTGATGAAAATGTTAGGAATTTAGGTGTTGAAGGTTCATTATCATTAAACCTGAAAAATGGTTTCGAAGCTGGTGTAAATGGTATGTATATTARAACACAGAAACAAAATGTTGATGGCACCTGGTCATTACAGGATGTAACAGTTGCAAGTCCATCAAAAGTTGCGGGTTATCTGGGTTATAACGGAAAAGTTTTTGGAATAAAGGCGCAGGCTTTCCACTACTTTGATTCGAAAGGTTATGCTACAGTTGGAAATGTTGTGGTGCAAAATGAGTTAAAAGGTTTCACTACTGTTGATTTATTGGGTTCGGTGAAATTATTTACTGGAAGTTTATCATTTGGTGTACAAAACCTGTTGAACAAAAATTACCAAACAGTTTGGAGCCAACGTTCGGTATTGATGTATCAAGCTTTGGCAAAACCAGAAACTTTTTATTATGCAGGCCGCGGCCGTACGTATAATTTAACGTATACGCTTAATTACTAGTTTTTAAGCTAAATCGTCATTGCGAGGAGGAACGACAAAGCAATCTTACAACTATCGCTATTAGCGAGCGCATTAAGATTGCTTCGTCGGCTGAAAAAGCCTTCTCGCAATGACGATACTGCTATAAACAACAAATGCCCCAATTCGGGGCATTTGTTGTTTACTTCCTCTTCAACTCTATCACTGTAATCTCCGGCCAGATCCCAATCCTGCCTGAAAAACCAAGAAAACCGAAGCCTCTGTTTACATTAAGGTATCTTCCATTTTCGGTTTTAATACCCGCCCAATGTTTATAACGATATTTCACCGGACTCCATTTGATGCCAAAAGCTTCGATACCAAACTGCATACCGTGTGTATGTCCAGCCAATGAAAGTTGGATTTTTGAAGGATAATTTTTTACCTGTGCATCCCAATGCGAAGGATCGTGAGATAGCAGGATTTTAAAATCGTTAACTGAAGTATTCTGAAGCGCTTTGTTTAAGTCTCCACGTTCTCCAAAACCAATTCCCCAGTTTCCTATTCCAGCGAGTATTATTTTTTCGCCGTTTTTATGCAATTCAACATGTTTATCCAATAAAAGCTTAAAGCCAAGTTCTTTATGGTAAGCTTTTAACTGATTTAGGTTCTGTATTTTATCTGCTTCTGTAGGCCATTTAATGTAGTCGCCATAATCGTGGTTGCCTAACACCGAAAATTGGCCGAACGGAGCTTTAATCTGCGAAAAATGTCCAATATAGGGCACAATCTCAGATGAAGCATTATTTACAAGGTCGCCAGTAAAAACAAACAGATCGCTTTTTTGAGCATTAATAAGGTCAATCCCTTTTTGTACCGCTTTAGGATTAGTAAAACTCCCGGCATGCACATCTGATATCTGGGTTAAGGTAAAACCATCAAAACTTGGAGGCAGATCATCAAAATATAAAGTGTGTTTAATTACGCGGTAGGCATATTTTCCTTGCGTAATGCCATAAGCAAATAAGGCGATGGTTAAACAGAACATCACAAATGCAAAATCGACCCAGTAATTGCTGCGGCCTAAAATGTGGAAACCTTCGGGCTGGAAATTAGTCGATAAACCTAACAGCAAGCGGTAAACATCACCGAGTAGGAGGAAAAAGGCGAACACGAGTTCTGCGACAAAGATGATTAAAAAAGCATGACTGATGATCTGAAAAAACCGGTTCATGCCTTGAATTCGCATTTGCTGAATTGCGTATAACAGCGCAAATGTCAAACCTACAATAACGACCCAGAAAATAGGACTGAGCCAGGTAGATTGATTAATGGTACCCAGGCCAGATAAAACATAAGCGTTAAGGGCAAAAAATATGATTGCAACTATGATGAGCGGCAATAGATTGAGTTTTCTTTTCATTATTGAAATCTGTAATTCAGAATGTGGGTAAAAATAGATTTTAAACGCCGATAAATGTTGTTCTGTTTTGTGTCGTGGTTATTTTTACGCTGCTTTGATTAAAGTTTACAATTCAGCGCCACGTCCTGCTGAACTTGTTTCAGCATCTTTTATAGTGGGAAAGATCCTGAAATAAATTCAGGATGACGACCGTTTATACAATTTATTGTGCAATCAACTTCCCGTTGCGTATTTTATAATTTACTTTCTTTTATTAGCTTTGTGCGAATATGCTGTCCAAAAAAACAAAGTATGCCATTAAAGCGCTTGTTGCGCTTGGTAAAAATTTAGATAAACCACCAATGCAAATTTCGAAAATTGCAGAGGAGGAGCATATCCCGAAAAAATTCCTGGAGCAGATTCTGCTCGATCTGCGTAACGCTGGCTTTTTATACAGTAAAAAAGGTGCAGGCGGTGGTTATAGCCTAAACAAAAAACCTGAGGAGATTTTATTGGTACATGTAATGCGTGTAACGGATGGGCCTATTGCCATGGTTCCCTGTGCAAGTTTAAACTTTTATCACAAATGTGATGAGTGTGTAGATGAGAAAACATGCGGAATCAGAAGCGCATTTATCGATGTTAGAGATGCCACCCTTAAGGTTTTAACCGAAACCAGCATTGCTGATGTAATTGGTAGAGAAGATAATCTGAAAATCGGTATCGTTAATTTATAATATTTATTTTCACGTGGCCCAATCCGTCATGCTGAACTTGTTTCAGCATCTATGACGATATGTCTTACACGTGGCAGATTTTAAAATATTAATCCCAAAATTCATTTTATTGAGTTTGGGATTTTTTTTTGGGGGAAATGAAAGTTCAGTTTTTCATTGTGGTTTTCAGTCCCGCTTTCCGTTTTATTCCGATCCTTTATCGGAATAAAACGGAAAGCGGGTTTATTTAACAGAGAGAGTAGCACAATCGGGGGGGCAGACCTCGCAGGTTTTTGAAACCTACGAGGTCTTGCTTCCGCGTTAGGGATTGTAAGGGTTTAGTGCCGATCCTTCATCGGTACCGAAGCGAAGCGCAGCCCTGCAAAGCCCGACCTTTGCGCAGCTTAGGTAACGCCCAAATCAGTTAGCAGTTAGCAATTTTAATTTTCTGTTGGCAGTTTTAAGCTAATAATTAAAGAATTTAACTTATAGATTTCTCCATTTCGCTACGCTCCAGTCGAAATGACGTTTTATTTATGTAAATTTTTTCATAATAAATTACGACTATTCCTATATACTTTATATATTTGGCGTATGAATTTCAATTTTATACCTAACAAATTAATCGCTATGCAAATAATGTGTTGTTGTAAAACGCAGTAATAGGAGCCTACAGATAATTTTAAGTATAAAATATGGAATGCTTCTCGGTAATAGGGAAGCATTTTTTGAATAAAGCTAACAACACATATGCAAAGTTTCAGAACAGAACTCGAAAATCCGATTGTCGAGCAGGACATTATCGATTTAGAGAATAAAATTAAAGCTTTTAGAGATGGAACCATCCACGACGAAAAGTTTAGAAGCCTCCGTTTAGCACGCGGTGTTTACGGACAAAGACAACCTGGCGTACAAATGGTGCGTATTAAATTGCCTTTTGGTAAGGTAACTTTTAAGCAGTTGTTACGTATTGCAGATATTGCTGATGAGTATGGAAGTGGAAATTTACACTTAACCACCCGTCAGGATATTCAGATTCACTATGTGAGTTTAGACCGTACTCCAGAGCTTTGGGCTAAATTAGAGCAGGATGATATTACGCTCCGCGAGGCTTGCGGAAATACGGTTCGTAACGTAACGGCATCTCCAAATTCTGGAATAGATGCTGAAGAACCTTTTGATGTTTCGCCTTATGCGCAAGCGGTATTTGCGTACTTTTTGCGTAACCCGATCTGTCAGGAAATGGGAAGAAAGATTAAAATTTCATTTTCTTCGAGCGATAGAGATACTGCCTTTAGCTACATTCACGATTTAGGTTTTATTCCTAAAATTAACGAAAATGGCGAACGTGGATTTAAAGTTTTGTTTGCAGGTGGTTTAGGTGCACAGCCATTTTTAGCCAATGCAGTACACGAGTTTTTGCCTGAGGATCAGTTAATTCCTTTTACTGAATCTGTTCTTCGCGTATTCGACCGTTATGGCGAACGGACCAACCGTAACAAAGCACGTTTAAAATACCTGGTTCAAAAACTGGGTTTAGAAGAAGTTTTACGTTTGGTTGCCGAAGAGCGTATTGCCAACAAAGTAAAAACCTTTAAAATAGATATTAATACTGTACCTCAGCCGCTCTTGCCTTTAGAACAAGAATACCCTGCGGTAGAAATCTTAAACGAAGCCCATTACAAACATTGGTTAGCCACTAACGTAATTGAGCAGAAACAAGCCGGATTTTATGGCGTTTATGTAAAAGTTCAGGTAGGCGATATCAAAACAGATAAAGCAAGGGCATTTGTTGATGCTATCAGGTTATATGTTGCTGATGAAATCAGGATTACCCAAAACCAAGGCTTGCTATTAAAGTTTGTACGTAAAGAAGCATTACCTTCATTATATGCTGCTTTAAATAAAATTGGTTTTACAACGGCAGGTTTTGATAGTTTAGCTGATATTACCACTTGCCCTGGTACCGATACCTGTAATTTGGGTATTTCGAATTCAATGACCTTGGCCGAAGTTTTGGAAGAAGTGATTTATACTGATTTCCCTGAGTTTATTTACGAGAAAAACATCAAGATCAAAATCAGTGGATGTATGAACTCTTGCGGTCAGCATGGTTTGGCTGAGATTGGTTTCCACGGAAGTTCGGTAAAAGCTGAAGGAAAAGTTGTTCCGGCAGTTCAGGTGATGTTGGGTGGTGGTACTGTAGGTAATGGTGTAGGTAGAGTAGCAGAACGCGTAATAAAAGTACCTTCTAAAAGAGCAACAAGTGTTTTACATTTCATTTTAAATGATTTTAAAGCCAATAATCTTGAGGATGAGAACTTTCACCAATATTATGATAGAAAAGGTAAAGACCATTTTTATCAGCTGTTAAAACCATTGGCCGATTTAACCAATCTTAAAACAGAAGAATTTGTAGATTGGGGACATGTAGAAGAGTTCGTAACCGCAATTGGTGTAGGCGAATGTGCTGGTGTTGTAATTGATTTGGTAGCTACCTTATTATTAGAAGCCGATGAAAAATTTGATTGGGCGAAACAAAACCTGGAGAAAGCTGCTTATGCCGATGCCATTTATCATACTTACAGCACTTTCGTAAGCGCTGCAAAATCGTTACTGTTAGATAAAGGTGTAAACAGCAGCACACAGGTAGGTGTGATCCGCGAATTTGATAACCATTACGTAGAAACTGGAGAATTTAATTTATCGACCAATTTCTCTGACCTGGTTTTACAGATTAACAA
>NZ_JBFTRT010000255.1:0-14227 GCF_056399685.1 Pedobacter sp. 01N416 | reverse complement strand
ATACCAGGCAGGATTACACACCAAAAGATGCAAAAGAAGAGGTGCGTGTAAAAGATCTTGTATTAGATGCAGCTAAATTTCCGAATGCTGCGACCTTACAGTTAGACGCTAATTTAGGAAGGCTTACGGTAACAAATACTGTTGGTTATACCTTAGTTGGTACGAATAAAGTATATCAGGAATTATACTCAACAGGTGGAAGAAGTGTGAGCATCCTTAATGCAAATACTGGGGCTTTGGTAGCCAACATTGGTAAAGATTTAGAACAGCATGTAATTGATGCAGGTAAATATGATGATGACCGGTCTGACAATAAAGGTGTAGAGGTTGAAAGTGTAACCGTTGCACAGGTAAATGGGCAAACCTTAGCTTTTATTGGTATGGAACGTGCAGATATGATTGCTGTTTATGATGTAACTATACCAGCCTCACCAAAATTTGTTCAACTATTCTCTACGGGCGATGCCCCTGAAGGTTTATTGTTTGTTAAACCAAAAGATAGCCCTAATGGAAGAAGTTTGTTAATTGTGTCAAACGAGGCTGATGGAACAGTTAAATTCTTTCAGCCCGATAAAATATAGTCTCTCTATCCCTTTATTAATTATTATGTTTTAGCCCCGGTTTTATATCGGGGTTTTTGTTTTTTGAGTTGTCAACTTTAATAGACTGTCGCTATTAAGTTGACAACTCTTCGGCTATAATTCATTTCTAACCTGAGTTCGATTATTAAGTTGTAAAAATAACTATCATATAAGGTTTATTCCTAATCTCATCGTCATGCTGAACTTGTTTTACAAGTAGAAGTAGTATTTTCAATTGTCTTGTAGCTACTAGGTGGTCAGCATCTTTTTTGSCAGGAAAGACCCTGAAATAAATTTACTGCGTAGCTTTCCGCTGCGCTACAGGTCAGGGTGACGACCGACTTAACCCAARMCTGAGYTTAGATAATCAAATCAATATTTAATTATCTAAACTCAGGTTTCTACGAACGAAGAATAAAAAAAGCCCTATATTGCGCTACAAAATAAAACTTTAGGGGTGCCTTCAAATAAGTTGGCTGAGAATATACCCATTTTATAGGTGAAAGGCAAAAGGTAAAAGGCGGAAGGTGAAAAACCCTATGCCCTAAACCTTACACCCTATGCCCTATAAATGAACCTGATCCGGATAATGCCGGCGTAGGAAATTAGTTTGTCTGCAAAAATTGCGCAAAAATGCATACTGCATTTGAAGACTCCTGAAGTTGTACAACAAAATGAAGTCATTTAGCAATGAATTATATTAATGTATTAACAATAGCCGGCTCAGATAGTGGAGGCGGTGCGGGCATCCAGGCCGATTTAAAAACCTTTTCTGCTTTGGGCTGTTTTGGCACCTCGGTAATCACAGCTGTAACGGCACAAAATACAGTCGGGGTGCGGTCAGTGCATGGCATTCCAGCAGAAATGATTAAAGATCAGTTACAGGCGGTATTAGATGATATAGCGCCAGTGGCCATTAAAATCGGCATGATCAACCGTGCTGAAGTTGTACAGGTAATCGAAAAGGAATTAAAAACCTATAATCAATATGTTCCCGCTATTTTAGATCCGGTTATGGTAGCCACCAGTGGCGATCGGTTAATCGAAGCTGATACCGTTACCCAGTTAGTTGAAAAATTATTCCCCTTGGTAACATTGGTTACTCCAAATATAGACGAGGCCATTATCCTTTCAGGGCAGGAGATCCATAACCTCGATGGCATGATTACGGCGGGTAGAAAAATTATCGAGAAAGGTGCAAAAGCCGTTTTAATAAAAGGAGGACATTTAATAGGCCCAATCATTTACGATGTTTTTATCTCTGGAAACGATGCACCAGTAGTATTAGAAAGTGTCTTTATTGCTTCTAAAAATCTACATGGAACAGGTTGTACACTTTCATCTGCCATTGCCGCCGAAATGGCCAAGGGTAACACTCTACTTATCGCAATAAAAAATGCGAAAAACTACATCAGCCGGGCCTTACAAGCTGGTAGCGAGGTAAAAACTGGCAAAGGCAACGGCCCGTTAAACCACTTTTTCGAACCTTTAAAATTAATTATCCAATGAAATGGAGCGAACAGGCCTGGGAAAGAGTTAAACCCATTTATGGCAAAATTTTAAAAATGCCTTTTAACCAAGAGTTGAGCAATGGAACTTTGCCCAAAGAGAAATTTATCTTTTATTTAGCTCAGGATGCTTATTACCTTTTAGAATTCGGCCGGACTTTAAGCACCAACTATATCCTTAGTCAGGCTGCGTATGCCAATGTAGAAATTGCAGTGGCGGCTGTTTTACCATGTTTTTGGATTTATAAAGCCGTTGGCGACCATATTTTCGCACAGCAAAATGACGACCAAAATCCTTACAAAAGGTGGATCGATATGTATGCGGGCGTCGAATTTGCTGCTGCGGTAGAAAAGGCGATTGATATTACTGATCAAATGGCAGCGCAGGCTAATGCAGTAACCCAACAAAAAATGCTGGATGCTTTCGAAATGGCAACCCGTTTAGAATGGATGTTCTGGGATAGTGCTTATGAACTGGAAAAATGGAAAGTTTAATATTTTAACCCTGTATTCTCCAAATTCTTTGATAAAATGTTAAAAATTTGTCGGTATTTCCAATAGATTTAAAGAACTTTGCAATTCAATCTATAATTTAAAACATCATTTTGGAAGAAAGCACGCAAGGACAGGGAATTTTAAGTAAACAAGAAGATAAACCTGTATTAGCACAAAGCTCTCCAAAACAAGTACGTTTTGCCATATCAGCCTTTTACTTTATGCAAGGGGTCTGTTTTGCAAGTTGGGCCAGTAGGATTCCAACTTTTAAAGCTTCTATGGGCCTAAACGATGCAGAATTAGGCTCTATTCTTTTTGCATTACCTGCGGGGCAGATTATAACGATGTTTTTTTCGGCGAAATTGACCACTCATTTTGGCAGTAAGAAAATGCTAAGGGCAACTGCGCCACTTTATGCAATTGCATTAACTTTTTTAGCATTAGCCACAACTGGTTGGCAGTTGGCTGCTTTTTTGGTGCTATTTGGTATAACCGGGAACCTTTGTAACATCGCCTTAAATACACAGGGTGTCGCAGGTGAAAATTATTACGGCAAACCCATTATGAGTTCTTTCCATGGGGCTTGGAGTATTGGTAATTTAACGGGGGCTTTAATAGCCCTGGGGCTGGTTAACCTAAAATTAGGCATGTATACCCATTTTTGGATCATTGCACTAATATCCTTAAGCAATGTTGCGCTTAACTGGAAAAAGTTGCTGAACTATAATAAACCAGATACGGTGGTTGAGAAAACGAAGTTTTTTACCATGCCACAGGGTATTTTGGTGTTATTGGGCGTTATCGCATTTTGTAGTATGGCCACCGAAGGAACAATGTTCGATTGGAGCGCTATTTACTTCGAAGATGTGGTGAAATTACCTCATAATAAGGCGATTATAGGTTATGCGTCGTTTATGTTTATGATGGCAAGCGGAAGGTTTTTAGGGGTGTTTTTAATCGGTAAATTCGGGCGGAAAAACCTCCTTCAGATCAGTGGTGCCATTATATCGATAGGGATGGCGCTTGCCGTAATATTTCCAAACCTAATTGTCGCTATTTTTGGTTTTATGCTTATTGGCTTGGGTGTTTCGAGTATTGTACCAATGGTATATAGCATAGCTGGTAACAATAAGAAAGTGCCTGCTGGTAAAGCAATAACCATGGTTTCGAGTATTGGTTATTTTGCCTTTTTGTTTGGTCCGCCATTAATAGGCTATGTTTCGCAACTATCAAGCCTGCGTTATTCTTTCGGGATAATTTCTGTTTTTGGTTTGCTGATTACTTTCCTGATCACAAAAATAAAAGCGATAAATTAGCCGAGAGGTGGTTAACTGTTTGAATTGGTTAATTGTTTAACTGAGCGGCATTATAGGGCTTTTGTTTCTATATAAAAATGTATTTATTATTTGGAGCGCCAGTCTGTGCGTAAGAAGAAGCTTCTTCCCGTTTTACGCTTCACTGCCTCGTACCTCGTTGCTGCAGGGTAACGCTTCAACCGGGGCTAGTTGGCCACGACAGCATTTCATTTTTGGGGTTAGGGCGCAAAAACCCCTGTTCTTAAACCCGACAATAGCGGCAGCCTCCGATTAAGCACCGATTTATGTTATATTTTGGTGTGCTTGCTTGTTTCACAGGTCTTCTATCGGAGCTACAGCGAATGGCGGGACTGAGAATCGCCAAGAACCATAAGCCATTCGTTTCCAATAAAAAAACTATCGATTTCATTTGGAGCGCAAGGCCCTGCAAAACAGTAAATGTCTTCCCGTTTTATGCTTATACGCTTTCCCGAAAGTTCGGGATACCTCGTTGCTGCAGGGTAACGCTTCAACCGAGGCTAAAGGGCCGCGACAGTATTTCATTTGTCGGGTTGCAAGGTGCACCAACCTTTGTTCCTAAACCCGATTGCAATGAATCCCGGCATTAATATAAGGAATATTATTTTGCATGGCATAAACCGAAAGCGAGCCATCATTAGAAACAAATTTAGATTGAAGAATTACATTTACATTGGCCTTTTTTAAGCTGCTGAACAATCTTGGTTCGGTTACGTAAACAAGATCATCTCCATCCATCTGGAAGTTGATGTAAACCGAATCGGCAGTGCTGGCTAAATCGTAACCTGGTAAATAAGAAGAAATACCAAAACCACCATCGGCATTGTTATGCAAGGTTAAAAAATAACCTGTGGCTTTTGGATCGTAAAAATCGACAATTTGTTTGCCTGCATTAAGTATTGCTTTTTCAACTTCGTTAGAGCTGAAAAGATCTTTTTTTAACCTTGTATTTACACCTACTTCGGTATAAATAGCGTTTGGGTCTATACGGTATTGATCATCCATATAGGTGAAATAATAATCTCTTACGCCGCCATATTGACTGTCGATGAGCTCGCCACCGCTCCAGCGAATATAATCAAAACCTGCTTTTACACCAGTATCTTCATTATCATGTACAACTAAAAATTTAATGCCATTAGGTTTGTAACTGTATTTTACCAGCGTGATATCTAAGTTTGAAACCTTAACGAAGCTCGAATCAGTACTCATCGCCGGGAAAACAGGCGGGTGTTGCGCATTAACCAGAAGGGTAGAACAGATCAGGAACAGACTTAGAATGAGTTTAAACATAATCCCTAATATACAATGTTGCTACATAATTTGTTTGAAGACAACATTGTATAATTATCTGGGCATCAAAATTTCTAGATGCAGCAAGTGAAAAAATAAAGTGGTTCGTGGGGACACGAACCACGGTGTGCGGAATTATCCGTGCATGAAAGTTTGACATCTCATTTATCGAAATCGATTGGATGCCTCTTTGCGGATAAATTTCCGTGTTTTCTGTACTTCCGTGGCTAAAAACAAAATCCACAAAAAAGCCCCGATTTTGGGATCGGGGCTAAATTGATTGTTAATCTGGATGTCTATTAATGTCCGTGATCTAAATCGTATTCGTTTACATCTTTGTGTTTGTATGGTTCTACCATTAACTCATCGATTGTTTTTCCTTTTTTGTTAAAGCCTAAACGTTCTAACATTCTGTCGAATATTAAATATACCACCGGTACCACAATTAAGGTTAAGAATAATGAACTGGTTAATCCACCAACAATAACCCAGGCCAAACCATTTTTCCATTCGGCACCTGCACCGCTTGCCAATGCAATTGGAAGCATACCGAATACCATGGCTATGGTGGTCATTAAAATTGGGCGTAAACGTGCGTGGTTGGCCAAAACAAGCGCTTCTTTAGTCTCTTTGCCTTCAGCCTTTAAGTGGTTGGTAAAATCGACCAGGATAATCGCGTTTTTCGCTACCAGACCCATTAACATAATCAAACCTAAAATGGTGAAGATACCGATTGAGTTATTGGTTAAAGCTAAAGCTAACAATGCTCCGATTACCGCTAAAGGCAGCGAAAACATTACCACCAATGGATAGATAAAACTATCGTAAAGTGCAACCATAATCAGGTAAACCAAAATGATCGAAGCCAATAAAGCGATACCTAAAGTACCAAAACCTTCGCTCTGATTTTCCTGATCACCCGCCCAGCTATAACTTACGCCAATTGGGGCTTTAAGTTTGCCATTTTTTTGCAGCTCTTCCAGTTTCGCCTGGAACTCAGCAACCACGGTTCCTGTTGGTCTACCGATTGACTGTGCCTTAACAGATACCGAAGTAGATTTATTTAAACGCTCTAACTGACTCGGACCTGAACCTTCTGTAATGGTTGCAAACTGTGATAACTTGATCTGTTTACCATCGCTGTTTACAAAAATCAGGTTACGCACGTCATCAATATTCTGGCGGTTGAAGTTTTGATACTGAATATTGATATCGTACTCGTATTCACCTTTACGGTATTTACCATCGGTATTACCCGCAAAAGCAGTCTGCATGGTTGAGCCTACAGTTTGTAAAGTTAAGCCAACGGCCGACATCTTATCACGGTCTACCTGAACGTTAATCTCAGGAGTTCCCTTTTCTACTGATAATTTAATCTCTGTAGCTCCAGGGATAGCCGCAAGCACTTTTTGAGCACCTTCAGCATACTTCAATGCGCTGTCTAAATCAGAACCCATTACCACCAATTGGATCGGTGCGTTTTCTGCAATACCCAAAATACTGATCGGAACGGTTTTAACTTTTGCTCCAATTAATTCTTTAGCCAGTGCACGGCTCATTTTAGTTGCGAAAATATCTGAAGAAACACCTTTACGCTCATCGCGTTCAACCAGCTTAACATTAATCTCCGATTTATAGGCTGTAGCCTGTGTACCACCGAAATCACCAGTCGATTGTCCAACTGTAGTAATTAACTGTGTAATTTCTGGTTGTTTATCTAAGAAAGCCTCAGCTTTTTGCGTTAAAAAGTTGGTTTGCTCTAAAGAGGCATCTTTTGGTAACTCTAACTGCACCAAGAACTCACCTTTATCTGATTTAGGGAAAAACTCCGATCCGATAAAACCGCCTACCAATAATCCACATGAGCTAAAGAACATCACCACAACAATAATTAATGTTAAGGCTTTGTGGTTTAACGACCATGTTAAAATGCTGGTAATCCAAAGGGTAAATTTCTTTAATTGTTTTTCGAACCAAAGAATGAAACGGCCAAACAGGTTTTTACCTTCAATACGTTCTAACTTACCAAAACGAGAGAAGATAAGTGGTACAATGGTAAATGAAGCTACTAACGAAAGTAACGTTGCAATAATTACCACAATACAGAACTGACGTAAGATGTTCGATACCAAACCCGTACTTACCGCAATCGGGAAGAACACTACCACAATTACGAAAGTAATCGATACTACGGTAAAACCAATCTCTCTTGTTGCACCGGAATCGATACCATTACAATTAACGCGTTACGTAAACTGTGCAAGAAGAAAAGCATTACGAAAGCCACCAAAATAACCGCCAGGATTAAATCGTGGATTACCGCATCAGCTGATTCTAAGGTAAAGATTGAACTATCGTTTACAATTCTGATGTCGAGGTTGTTGGCCTTGTATTCACCTTTAAGTTTAGCAATAATGGCATGTACACCTTTACTCACTTCTACCGCATTTGCATCACTCTGTTTAATGATCTGAATGGCGATAGATGCTTTACGATCGATACGTGCCAGTTTTTCAGTTTCTTTTTGCGAATCCTGAACGTCGGCAACGTCACCTAAACGAATCTGTGCACCATCTTTAGTCGTTGTTAAAACCAGGTTTCTCAACTCTTCCATACTTCTGTATTTACCCGATAAACGGATCAATACATCCTGGTTTTGGGTTTTAACACTTCCTGTAGGGAAATCTAAGTTAGAACTTAAAATTAATTGCTGCACCTGTGGAACTGAAAGGTTGTAACCTTGTAATTTATCAGCATCTAACGATACCTGAATTTCGCGTTCCGAACCACCAACTAAGTTAACCTGAGCAATACCACTCACCCTCGAAATTACCGGAGCAATACGTTTATCAATTAAATCGTAAAAGGTAATGTCATCCATATTGGCTGATGCCGACATGGTAATTACCGGTAAATCATCTAAAGAGAATTTACTTAATGACGGCGTTTTTACATCCTCAGGCAGATCAGAAAGAATGGCGTTTACCTTTCTTTGTGCATCATTTAAGGAAATATCGATGTTTGCTGCATCAGTTAAGGTGATGGTAACCGTAGATAAACTCTCAAACGATACAGAGTTGATTTTCTTGATGTTTTCCATCGATGATACCGCATCCTCAATCTTTTTGGTTACGGTATTTTCAACCTCATTTGGTGAAGCACCAGGGTAGATGGTCGAAATAGATACTACGTTGTTAGAGAATTTTGGAAGTAATTCATAACCCAACGAAAAGTAACTTAGTAGCCCAAGCAAAGTAAGTGCGGTAAACACCACAATAACCAGCGA
Source organism: Pedobacter sp. 01N416 (assembly GCF_056399685.1). Taxonomy (NCBI): domain Bacteria; kingdom Pseudomonadati; phylum Bacteroidota; class Sphingobacteriia; order Sphingobacteriales; family Sphingobacteriaceae; genus Pedobacter; species Pedobacter sp. 01N416. The sequence goes on along the minus strand of NZ_JBFTRT010000255.1, from coordinate 5,730 downwards.
AGGCCTTTTTATAGATATGTCTGTTATCTTCATTTTAATTAGTATTGCGTTTTGCGATTGGCGTATCGCGTTTTAAAGCCGAAAAATCCCCTCTAACTTATTTTACAATACTTACCTGAGTACCCTCAGTTAAGTTAATCTGTCCGCTGGTGATTACAGTTTCACCCTCTTTTAAGCCATCAAGAATTTCAACATTGTCTCCTAAAATACGGCCCGCCACAACAGTTCGAGTTTTAGAAGTATTGTTAGATTTATCCAATACAAAAACCTGATTGCTACTTACACTACCTACAAACGAAGTACGTGGAATGAGGATGCTTGGCGCCTGTTTAGGGAACTTGAATATTGCAGTTCCGTACATACCGGCTTTTAAGGTGTTTTTGTGGCTATTATCTACTTCAATTTCGATCGGGAAGTTTAACGTTGCATCGGCTTTGGCAGCGATGAAAGTTACTTTTCCGGAGAAATTATCAGTTGGGAAAACCGAAGATTTGATCTCGATCTGATCGCCGATTTTAAGATTGGCAACCTGCGATTCGTTAACGTTTACTTTTAATTTTAATYTAGAAACATCAACAAGCTCGAACATCTGTGTGCCCTGAGTATTTACAAATGCACCGACTTCGATGTATCTTTTGTTTACAATACCATTGATAGGCGATTTAATGTTTGCATCGCTTAATTTACGTTGCGAAGCCTGTAAGCGCAGTTTCGCATTTCTTGTAGCCAATTTAGCTTGATCTAACTGTTGTTGTGTAACTCCGCCGGTTTGGAATGAGCTCTGGTATCTGGCCTCATCTTTCACTGCATTTTGGTAGTTAGCCTCTGCAGTTTCTCTATCTGTATTGATGATTTCAGCATCAACGCGTGCTATAACCTGACCTTTGCTTACACGGTCACCTTCATCAACATAAATAGCGGTAACACGACCTGCATTTTCTGATAAGAAGTTAAGTTCTTGTTTAGGAATAAAGTTTCCGTTTGCACTGAAATCTAAATTCACAGCTTTTCTCTCTACCTGAGCAACTCGAACGGCAACGGCGCCACCACCTTTAGCAATGAAAGCAGTTTTTTCTTCGTTCTTCTTTTTATTGTTGCTTAAAACATAAGCTATTGCACCAAGGGCAACAACAACTACGATAATTATGGTAATTACTCTTTTCATTTCTATTGTACTAGCGATTTAATATTCCCGTTTGATTTGATTAATTGTATTTCGGCTATTTTGTAATTCAATAAAGCCTGTGTATAACTGTTCTGTGCCTCAGTAAGTGCATTTTCTGTATCCAGAAGATCGGTTAAAGAAGCTAAGCCATTGTTATAATTGTTTTGTGTGCTTTTGTAAATTTCTTGCGCCAAATCCGCATTTTTACGTTGCGATTTAATGGTATTGATGTTGTTGCGCAATTGAATTTTTGCGTTCTCATAAGCCAGGTTTAATGAGTTTACAGATTCTTTTCTGCTCTCTCTTGCTTTCTTAATATCCACATCTGCCTGGCGGATTTTTGAACGTGTTAAAAAACCATTGAAAATTGGCACTTTTAAAGTCAGACCAACTGCCGATGCGCCGTATCCGATTGCAGCAGCATTAGACTTTAGGAAATCGAAACCATCACTTTGGCTCGAGTAGGTATAATTACCCGTTAAAGCCAATGATGGATAATATTCGGCCACGTATGCCTTTCTTTGCAGTGATAAAAGTTTATCCTGATTATCCAAAAGTTTAACCTCTGTTCTGTTTGCCAGATCGATAGAGTCTGTAAATACAGGTAAAGTAGTCACCTCTGTTAATTCGGTAAATGGTAAGGTGATCGGCGTAGAAACCGGCATGCCCATTGAGAATTTTAACTGATTCTCTAATTGGGTAATGGCATTAATTACCTGCTCACGTTGTGTATTCAGATTAGTGAGGTTTACATTGATCCTGTCAACATCGATTTTTCTGGCTAAACCATTTTTAAACTGGTTTGAGACAATTTTTTCTACAATTTTAACATTTTTAATATTGGTATCAATTACGTTTAACTGTTGTCTGTTTACCAAAACCTGGTAGTAATTGTTGGCCACCAGCTCGATAATCTGCTCTTCAGTTAATTTTGAAGTAAGGTTGTAATATTCCTCGCTCGATCTCGCAGCCTGCAAACCAGTAAAAACCTGTTGATTGAATAATTGTTGCGAAAGCTGAACACCTGCAGTCGAATTCCAGTTCTGGCCTAATTTGATCGCCTGTGTCTGTCCGCCGAAATTAGCAACCAGCTGACCGATAATAGGATTATAAGTTAAACCAACATTTCCTGTAATTTGAGGCAAGGCCTGTGCCCTAACTTCCTCCACCTTGTATCTTCCGCCTTCAATATCCAATTTCGAGTTTCGAATCTTGGTGTTGTTTTGGAGCGCGTAGGTTAGCGCATCTTTTAAGGTAACTTGCTGCTGTGCAAGCACCAGCTGCGGTAAAACCGAGCCGATTAGCAGTATGAGCATTAACCTTACCATTTTTACTCTAAGCATAATGTATTGTTTTTTTGTTTTTGGGTTCTTATCTATTTAAAATTTGTGGCTGGTTCACAACCGGTTTATCAGTTGCTGCGGCCGCCGTATTTCAGTCTGAACATCGTAAACCTCTCACAAATATGGTGGTGAGGTTTTTTTGCTTCAGTGTCATTTTGTTTAATGCTTTTTTATCAGGGAAAAGATCTTTTCCGGTTTCCATAATGCACATGGTGCAAAGGCCCATCAAACTTTCCAGGTAAAGTTCTGCAACATGTGCAGTATCATCGTGCTCAATTTCTCCCTTTCCTTTTGCCTGGCTAAAAATTTCTGCGAAGAAATCTTTTTCCGAACTTTTAAGCGTTTGTAACTTTCCTTTGATCACATCATCGTTCAATAAATCAGGAATACCTTCGGTAATCCTTAACATGTAATATTTTTGGAAGAAAGTGTTCCTCACTTCTATGGTGCTAAAAAGGATGTCTTCCAAAGGTTGGTCTGGATTGTATTTCTTTTTGATCAACTCAAAGAAGTCGTTAAATACCCTTTCTATTACTCCAATAATTAAATGCTTCTTATCCGGGAAATAATAATAAAGCGATGGTTTGGAAACGGAAAGATCTTCTGCGATATCGTTCATTGTGGTTTTACCAATACCAAAATGGATAAAGCGTTTTATAGCGCCATCAATAATTTGCTCTCTCTTTTTATCGGCTACAATCATTTTACTTTTCTACTTTCTGACTTTTTTAATATTTTAGTCAAAAATAGTGCTAAAAAATGATTAGTCATGAAAGGTTTGTTGAAAAGCGCATTAAGCTTACAATTTTATGACATAATTTTGTTTCTTGCGCTGTTTATATATCTTTACAAACCAATCGTTTAGAAAATTTGTCAGCACTAATCAACATCTTTATTGTATTGTTTACCATCATAGCAATGGAGTGTTTTTCTTGGTTTATACACAAGTATTTATTCCATGGACCACTATGGTTTATGCATAAAAGCCATCACCAAAAAGCAAAATCATTCTTCGAATGGAACGATCTGTTTGCCGCATTATTTGCTGCAGTATCCTTGTTTTTAATGTATGCTGATCGAGATAATTTAAGTTACCGGTTTTTTATTGGTTTAGGGATTACTTTATATGGTCTGATCTATTTTGTGGTACACGATTGGTTTGTGCACCGGAGATTTAAAACTTTTAAAAGCAACAACACTTATTTGCAAGCCGTGCGAAAAGCACATAAAATCCATCACAAAAATAGAGGGCGGGAAAAAGGAAAGGCTTTTGGGCTATTATTTGTAAGGAAAACAGTATTAAAAAACTAAATTACATGATATGAGAAATTATTGCCTGTTTATCCTTTTCGGAATGATTTGCTTAGCCTTATATTCATGCCATAAAAAAACGAATAAAGACCGCGCTATTGCACTTGTAGAAGCTAAACACGAAAATAATAATCAGGATTTGAGTTTTGATAGTTCCAAATTAGATAGCCTTTACAATATTTCTCCTCAGGCTTATGCTGATAGTCTAAAAAAAGGAAATGAGTTAGATGATACTTTAGCTGTCCTCGAGAGTGAGATAGAACATTTAAGCCAGGCAGAGTCGGATAGTGTAGGATTGATCAGTGCAAAACTTACCAAAGAAAGATACCGTTTATTGGACGTTGCCAAAACCAAACCAGCTTTTATCGGCTGGCAGCTTTCGAAAGTAGTAGTTGAAGGAGAAAAAGCCGACACTTTAAGCTTTAATTTCGATAAGGGGATTACCAAAATCGTTCCTTAACTATTTTTTATTTTACTTTTGCAGCATAACCCAGAATCAATATGCTTCAAATCCAGGAAAATATTTCGTTAAAACCATATAATTCGTTTGGTATCGATGTTAAGGCAAGTTACTTTGCCGAGATATTTTCTGAAGCAGATTTAGCCAGACTGTTTAAAAACGAAATCGTAAAATCTCAAAAGCTCTTGGTTATTGGTGGAGGGAGTAATGTGTTATTTACCCAGGATTATAAGGGATTAGTTGTTAAAATCAGCATCAAAGGCATTCAATCCAGAATGATTGATGATAAAGTGTTGGTAACAGCCGGTGCTGGTGAAGTATGGAACGATTTTGTGAACTACTGTGTTGGGCATCATTTTGCAGGCGTAGAAAATTTAAGCCTGATCCCTGGTACTGTGGGTGCATCGCCAATACAGAATATTGGTGCTTATGGGGTAGAGCTTAAAGATGTTTTCGAAAGCTGCAGTGCTTTTGAGATCAAAACAGGAAAAATCAAAACCTTTACTTATGATGATTGCCATTTCGGTTACCGCGAAAGTATTTTCAAAGGTGAGTTGAAGGGCCAGTATATTATTACATCAGTTACTTTCCGTTTATCGGCGGAAGCGAAAATTAATACCTCATATGGTGCAATTGAAACCGAGCTGCTGAACAGAGGCATCGAAAAGCCGGATATTGCCGATGTTTCATCTGCTGTATCGCATATCCGCGTAAGCAAACTGCCTGATCCGTCTACTATTGGCAACGCAGGTAGTTTCTTTAAAAATCCGGTGATTGAAAAATATGAATTTGCTGATATTGTAGCGAAACATCCCGATGTGGTACATTACCCTACAGCTGATGATAAAATTAAATTGGCGGCCGGCTGGTTAATTGAGCAATGTGGTTGGAAGGGTAAAGTGGTAGGCCAAACAGGTACCTGGAAAAACCAGGCGTTGGTTTTAGTTAACCATGGACATGCGACTGGCACAGAAGTGTATAATTTTTCTGAACAGATTATAGACAGTGTAAAGTCTACTTTTGGAGTCACTTTAGAAAGAGAAGTAAATATTCTGTGACGAAAGCTTGCCATTATGTAGTTGCAAGCTTTTAACACCATGCCAGAAAATTTTGGTACTAAGTTTGTTTAGGTTTAAGCGAACAAACAATAATTCATTTGTTTTTTTATCTACCTAAAGCTAAATATCATGACAAAATTTGAATTCAATCATCTGGTTAATCATCACTCGGTATCGCTTAGATCTTATGCCTTAAATTTTACCAAAGACGCAGAAGACGCAAATGATTTGGTTCAGGATACCATGCTGAAAGCGATCACTTATTACAATAAGTTTAAAGAAGGTACGAATTTAAAAGGTTGGTTGTTTACCATCATGAAGAATACTTTCATTAACAACTATCGCCGACTGGTGAAAACAAATACTTTAATTACGCAGAGCGAAGATATATCT
>NZ_JBFTRT010000254.1:0-6814 GCF_056399685.1 Pedobacter sp. 01N416 | reverse complement strand
TTTTAAAGGCGGCTGGGTAATGGTTCCATTGGCTTTTTTAGCATTGTTAGCCTTAGTTATTTTCTTTGAACGTTATTTAACCATTAAAAAAGCAACCAAAGACGAATCGAACCTAATGGGTCAGATCAGGTCGTATATCCAATCTGGAAATTTAGAGGGCGCAATGTCGCTTTTAAGAAATAATAACTCTCCCCTTTCGCGCATGTTGCAAAAAGGTTTAAAACGCATTGGCCGCCCAATTAAAGATATTGAAGGCGCGATTGAAAATGTTGGTAAATTAGAGGTTTCTAAATTAGAGAAGAACATCAGTATATTGGGTATTGTTGCAGGTATTGCACCAATGCTTGGTTTCGTAGGTACAATTGTGGGGGTAATTACCATTTTCCACCAGGTATCAATARAAGGTGCGATTGAAATAGGAACCATTTCCGGCGGTTTATATACCAAAATGATTACTTCTGCAACCGGACTGATTATCGGTATTATCGCTTACGTACTGTATCACATTTTAAACATTATGGTCGAAAAAATCATCCTTAAAATGGAAACCGATGCAATTGATTTTATTGATTTACTAGAAGAACCAGGCAAATAATGAATTTACGCAAAAGAACAAAAGGGTCGGTAGAAGTACATACTTCAGCGTTGAACGATATTATGTTCTTCCTGATGCTATTTTTCTTATTGGCCTCTGCCGTGGTAAATCCTACCGTGGTTAAATTGTTGTTGCCACAATCATCAAGCGGACAGCAATCGACCGCCAAGAAAGCAGTTACCGTTACGATAGACGAAAATTTAAAATATTTCGTTGAAAAGAAACCAGTTAGCATTGAAGAATTAGAGCCAACATTGGCATCATACCAAAAATTGGCACCTGATATGACCATTCTTTTATATGTATCGCGTAACGTGACTTATCAGGATGGATTTGTGGTAAACGATATTGCCAATAAATTAAAATTAAAACTTGTTGTAGCCGTTGAGCCTAAAAAATAATGAACTACAAAGCACAAAACGTACCTAACGAGGAAAATAATTACCCTAAGGCCATTGCCATAGCAAGCGGAATTATGGGCTTTTTATTGTTGATCAGCTTTTTTATCGTGATTGGCTCGTTCCAGCCACCTGAAGAAGTGGGTATGGGTGGTATGGTTGTAAATTATGGAACTTCAGCAGAAGGAATGGGCGATGATTATACCAGCATTGAAGAACCATCGGCAGATCCAAATGCCAATGGTAAAGCGCCTGATAAGGTAACGCCGGAAGAAAAAGTGACCCCAACTACCGCTACCGAAAATACTGAAAAGGAAATTCAGACACAAAATACGGAAGATGCCATTGCCGTAAATACCAAACCTACAAAACCGACTACTGCAGCACCAACTCCGGTAACTGAAGATAAGCCGTCTAAACCGGTGATTAATCAAAACGCACTTTACAAAGGCAAAAAAAATACTGGTCAGGGTCAGGGAGATGGAACTGGAAAAACACCAGGAAACCAAGGTGATAAAGATGGCGATCCATTGGCATCAAATTATGGAGAAGGTGGTTCTGGAAATGGCAATGTACAGTTATCATTAGCCAGTAGAAAATTCATCGATATCCCTAGAATTCAGGATGATGGACAAAGTGCAGGAAAAATTGCCGTTCAAATCCGCGTAGATAAAAATGGTAAAGTGGTTCAGGCCCGTGCAGGTGCAAAAGGCACTACCCTATCTGATTTAGCACTTTGGCGGAAATGTGAGCAGGCGGTATTAGGTGCGAGCTTAAACAAATTAGAATCAGCTCCCGATGTACAAACCGGGATTGTAATGTTCAACTTTAAAGTGAAATAAAAAAAATATCCATGGTCTGTGTCTTCACAGACCATTTTTTTTTGCGTTATCATTTATTGTGCTGTCAGATATTACTATCTGACAGAAGACTTATCTCCTCAAAATTTTCGACAAACAATTATAACCTGATTATCGGTCAGATGGTAACATCTAACAGCATATCCAACACCCTAACAAATTACTCGCTTAAGTAATTAATCAACATAGTTTAACGAGCTATCGAATCAAGGTAACCGATCCCTTTTTAATTATTCTTTTATTTTCCTGAGTTGTAAACGATGCCACCCAAAAATAGACTCCTACGGGAACTGGCTGTCCTTTATAATCACCGTTCCAAGCGTCATATAATTTATTTGAAGAAAAGATAACTACTCCCCTTCTATCGAAAATCTGCATCTGAAAATTAAAAGCCCTACTTCCCTCTTTCGCTTTAAAATCATCATTTATATTATCCGAATTGGGGCTGAAAGCATTCGGAAATGAAATGTCGTTACAGGCTTCTGTTTCTAAACGAACATCTAGCTCATCTACAATACAACCATTAAGTTTGAGTATCGAAAAGGTGTAGTTACCTTCGTATAAACCCGAAAAAACGTAATTACCTGGATAAACTACTCCGTTATACTTGATGTTATAATCAACTGAACGGTTACCAATAGAAAATGAGATTTCCCCAGTTAAATCGCAAACAGGATTTTTAGCATTAACAATCGAATGGGGTTTGGTTAACGAATAATCTGGAACCACAACAGTTCGATATTCTGCTGGTGCACCACCAGATGCTTTTACTTCAATATCGTAGCTCCCCGGACTAAGCATATTAAAAACACCGGTATTATTTGATATTGAATTATTAAGTGTGAATGTATAGGTTTCTGGAATTGGTGGACAATTAACTTTTATAAAGCCTTTTCCAAGAACATTACATTCGGCAAGCATCTCGATACTATTGATAACAATTGGACAGGGTTCGTATACTAGCTTTTTATTTAATTCATCAACAATACAGCCATTAAGCTTTAAAATGGTAAAACTGTAATCTCCTTCAATTAAATCTGAAAAAATATGGTTGCCCGGATAAACTAGTCCTTTATATTTCACATTATAATCAGATGAATTACTACCTATTGAAAATGATATTTCTCCCTTCAGATCGCAAGCAGGATTCTTAGCATTAATCTTTGTAAGTGGTTTAGTTAAAGAATAATCAGGTACTTCAATAGTCCTGTATGCTGCTGGCGCACCACCAGATGCTTTAACCTCAATTGTGTAACTACCGGGATCAAGCATATTAAAAACACCGGTATTATTTGATACTGAATTATTAAGTGTAAATGTATAGGTTTCTGGAATTGGTGGGCAATTAACTTTTATAAAGCCTTTTCCAAGAACATTACATTCGGCAAGCATCTCGATGCTATTGATAACAATTGGACAAGGTTCGTAAACCAATTCTACATCAAACTCATCAATTAAACAGCTATCTTTATTCAGCACAACAAAATGATAGTTACCTATCTCCAGGTTAGTGAATTGATGATCATAGGGCAAAACATCATTTTTAAATTTTATCCTATAATCATTACTACCGGCAAAAGCATTAAATTGAATATTTCCTTTAGCGGCACAAGCTGGATTTATTTTAGCAAAAGAAAACTCTGGCTGTAGTTGCTTGTAATCTGGCACAATTATGTCGGTTTCTAATTGATCTTCATCCGAAATAATTTTAATATGATAGGGGCCGGGAATTAAATCTTTGAATATTCCGGTGGTATTGCTTAAATCATTATTTAACGTATAAGTATAAGCTGCTAAATGTGGCTTTGTTAAAATACTAATTATTCCTTTGTGAAAAACATCACATTGTTGTTTTACCTCAGCCTTATCGAATTGGATTTTACATTTATCACGTCCGACAACAAGATCCTGTTCATCAACCCTGCATCCATATTTATTTACAATTTCAAAGTGACTCGTATTACCACTTATTAAATTAGAGAATTTACTATTTAAAGGATACAACTTTCCATTGTATCTGATTTGATAACTGCTGTTTTGTTCAGGAGTATTAAAAGTAATTTCACCAAGGGTTTCGCAAAGCTGATTTTTGATCTGCCAGCTGTAAATTGGTTTTAATAAATTAAGTTCAGGAACATCCACTGTTGCCGAGTATGAATCAGAAGCAGAACTGATTGAAAGGGTGTACTGTCCTTTTGATAAACCAACAAATTTACCTGTTGTATTGGTAACTCCGTTTAAAGTATAGGTAAAATCTTCAATATGTGGAGCGGTGATAATATCTACATTGGCAGTATTACCAGAAATGCAATCTTGGATAATGTCTACTTTCTCTAGTTCTATTCCTATAATACTTCCATCTTCTACCATACTTGCAGCATCAAGGATTGTATATGGAAGCGTTCCTACTACACCAACCATTTTTTGGTTTTCTATATCAAACTCGATAATATTGGTTTGGGAGCCAGAATTAGCCAATCCATAAACTGTGTTTTTTCTGGTGCCGGTTGAAACACTAACGATCCCATAAAGCACTATATTTGAWGGCAATGGAATATGAAGGGTACTTTTATTAGGTTCTTTAACATTAATCTTCACTATCCCTTGGTATGCTGCCATGTAAAGATCTTTTTTATAAAAACAGACATCTCCTGTAGGTGAATAATTCAGTAAACCTAAGGCCTCTGATTTTCCTGTATTAATATCTGTACTGAATAAATAACCAGAACAATAATATAACTTATTATCCGCGCCAAGGGTAAGTGAATTTGAGCCAGACATACCTAAAAATAAACGCCTGCAATTTTCAATACTGTTCTCTTTTACATCCGCAGTGTATATTTCTGAATTTCTGAACCAAAACAAATTATTCCTGTTCATTGCGATTGAAAAATACTGATCACCAGGTGAACATCCCACTATTTTTGTAGATTTTACCCCTTCACTTGTAAATTCAACCTTGTAAAGGTCGCTTGCCCCCTTAGAATAATCCATAGAACTTACATAAAAAGTTTGAGCTGCAAGTTTGAAACAACAAGATAGGAGTACGAAGAGAATTAGACTAATTTTATTAATCACTATTATTGAGACCGTTAAATATCGGCAAATATAACAACATAACCTTACAAATTAAATTGCTATAAAACACTTTTAAAGTAATCACCTAACTTTAATATTAAAAACTTAGAATACTAGGTTTAATAAAATCTACCCATTTCATTTCATAATAACTCCAGTCAACTTATATTTGATGCAAATTATGAACTACCAACAAACGCTTGATTTTTTATACAGTAAACTCCCCATGTTTACCCGTGTTGGCGCATCCGCTTTCAAAAAAGATTTAACCAATACCATCATTCTTTGCGAAGCACTGGATAATCCGCAGGATAAATTTAAAAGTATCCATGTGGCGGGTACAAATGGAAAGGGCTCTACCTCACACATGCTGGCTTCGGTACTGCAATCGCAAGGATATAAAACAGGATTGTACACCTCTCCCCATTTGAAAGATTTCCGCGAACGCATCCGCATCAACGGAAAAATGATGAGTAAAACTGAAGTCGTATCGTTCGTAAAAGATCAAGAAAAATTGATCGAAAAAACCGAGCCTTCATTTTTCGAGGTAACCGTTGCCATGGCATTCGATCATTTTGCCAAACATGAGGTTGATGTAGCCGTAATTGAGGTGGGTTTAGGTGGAAGGTTAGATTCGACCAATATCATTACACCGCAAATTTCGGTCATCACTAATATCAGCCTTGATCACATGAATATGCTGGGCAATACGCTTACCGAAATCGCTCGTGAAAAGGCAGGCATCATTAAAAGGAATATTCCGGTTGTAATCGGCGAAACACAAGCAGAATCTGCTCCAGTTTTTGTCAGTAAGGCAAAAGAAGTAGGTGCTCCAATTGTTTTTGCTGATGCGAAGTTAAGGGCTCAGGATTTTAAGATCAGGAACAATAAACTTTCCCTATCTGTTTATCAGAATAGTGAAATTAAATACAAGGATCTTCAAAGCGATCTTACCGGCGTTTATCAGCACAAAAACATTTTAACCGTTGTAGAAACCCTCGCTGTACTTAACGAGAAAACAGAAATTAAAATCAATCAGGAAGCGATTTATAAAGGAATAAGCCAGGTTAAAAAGCAAACTGGTTTACAGGGGCGTTGGCAAACCTTGAGTAAAAATCCTTTAGTGATTTGCGACACCGGCCATAATGAAGCTGGCATTGCCGAGGTAATCAAAAACATCGCACAAACCCCTTATCAAAACTTACATGTTGTTTTTGGTATGGTTAAGGACAAAGATATTTCGAAAGTTTTATCCTTGATGCCTAAAAATGCGACTTATTATTTCTGCAAACCAGATTTAGAACGTGGTTTAGCAGCGGATGAACTTAAAGAACAGGCTGCAACATTTAACTTAAATGGAAACAGTTATGCATCGGTAATCGAGGCAAAAGAAAAGGCTATTCAATCTGCCGATTCAAAAGATCTGGTTTTTATTGGCGGAAGTACATTTGTAGTGGCCGAAGCGATATAAAATCTTTACACAAACTTCAAAGTAGCTTTACCTAAATTTATTACTTTAGCCCTTTAACTAAAACACAATGAAGAAAATATCCTGTCTAATCTTTTCCATTTCTATTTTTTCGATCGCACTCACCTCAGCCCAAACTAAAAAACCTTCCACAACACAACCTAAAGCATTCCCTGCCGAGGTGGCCCGCCCTAAATTGGTGGTTGGCTTAGTGGTTGATCAAATGCGTTGGGATTATTTATATCGCTACTATAACCGCTATACCAATGGTGGCTTTAAAAGATTAATTAATGAAGGTTTTTCTGTAGAAAATACTTTTATTCCTTATACACCAACTTATACGGCCTGTGGCCATACCTGCATTTATACAGGTTCTGTTCCGGCAGTTCATGGCATTATTGGTAACGATTGGTAC
>NZ_JBFTRT010000253.1:0-7720 GCF_056399685.1 Pedobacter sp. 01N416 | reverse complement strand
TTACGGGCCGATACCACAAAACTTAAAGTCATTGGCGTATTGTCGTTTACCGCAATACCCTCGTTATACTGGATGATATAACCATCTTCGAAAGACAGTTCCTTCATTTTTGCATCTTCTTCGCCTTTCTTGAAAACCAATGTTCCTGAAAGCGGCTTGTACTGGTTGTTTACCATCGATTCGATTACAGAAGTATCTTCGGTYGATTCGATTTCGATGTGGATGGTGCCACCATAAACACCTGACGATGGACGGCCTTTTGCGTCAACATCTCTATTTAATGAAAAGCTGCACTGTAGTACATCAAATTCTTTTGATCCTAAGTTTAAACGGGTTTTGAATGCCATTGTAGTAAGTTTTAATGTTTTTGAAAAATGAATGATTCTTGCGAGCATGGGTTTGGCGCATGGCGATTGGCGAATAGTATAGGGTTAATACAACCTCATACCCTAAACCTCACACCTTCAACCTTTCTACCCTCAACCTCCCCTTAGGCTTTTGGCCAATCGTTAAGGTGCTCGGCGTTGCCTAATTTAAGCTTTCTGGCTGAAATCTGGAATTTGAGCGTCATCGGATGATCGCCCACAATGTTGATCCCTTCGGAATATTTAACAATGTAGCCATCYTCGAAGTTAACTTCTTTCATTTTGGCATCTTCCTCTGTTTTCTTGATCAGAAGGGTTCCTGTAATAGGTTTGTACTGGTTGTTTACCATCGCCTCGATTATTGAGGTGTCTTCGGTTGATTCGATCTCAATGTCGATGGTACCGCCGTAAACTCCGGAAGAAGGTCTTCCCTTAGCATCTACATCACGGTTTAACGCATAGGCACAATGAAGCACATCGTACTCCTTGCCTGAAAAATTTAATCTAGCTTTGAAAGCGAGAATAACTTACGTAACTGTAGTGGTTTTACCCAAGATGTAGTCTTTTTGGACAAATATTTCCGGTAACTTAAGTTTTAAATCAGCTGTGAACCAAATTTTTCCATTTTAGCTACCCATTTTTGGCTGTAATGATTTTCAAGAGAATGTAATTCACCAATGGTATTGGTGAGCACGGGGCTCATTCTGCATTTCTCGAAAATAACTTTTTTGATGGATAGGTAAGTTGTTTTCTTATTTGCTTTCCATTCTTTAAAAGTAGCCTCATCCAAAATAGACACAATCCGTGCCGAACGACCACTAAAATTATTGTTTACGTTTTGCTGCTGGGTAGTAAAAATCTGGTCAGGCATAAATAAACGATCAAAAAAACCCTTAATCTTTGCGGGAATATGGTCTACGTATACAGGACAAAAAAGCACCACATGGTTACTCTGCCTAATTGCGGTTAAAGCTTTTTGCAAATCGGGCTCTAACTCGGCAATCTGCCTGTTGTTAAACAGCTTATTCGAGTTGAATATGAGGTCGATAATGGCCAACTCTCGTACGATTGCACCAGCACTTTCGGCACCTTGCTTATACGCGTTAATCAGGAAATTCGTAGATGCGTTTTTTTCAATATCCCCATTCAGGATAAGTATTTGCTTCATTTTTTTTGATTAATCTGATCAGGCCGATGCATTACAAAATTATAAAGAATTTGTTAAGTGTTATGCATAACCCATAAAAAAACCCAACGCTGGGGTTGGGTTTTTATTTTCAGCCATCAAAAACTACTGCTGATTGTACTCTGTATTCCATGTGGTATTTTCATCTTCGCCTTTATGCCCGTCTAGTTTTACTACAAAACTTTTAGCCGGGAAATATGGTGTGATGTGGATATCCAGGTGAATCCTGTCTTTTTGTTGTTCATCTCTTTCAAAACGCATAATTTTAAATCTCTCGATTAAACGGTCGGCTCCCTGAATACCATCCAAGAACTTAACAATCTGGCCACGCAGGTCTTGTTCCGTTTTAGAAGTCCAGTTTTCGAAAGCCCTTCTGTTCAGGAAATCGAATAGTACTTTGGTAATATAATCGAATACACGTACAACCGAATAAGTTTGTAAACCGATATTATCTCCGTTAAATAAGGTTTTGGCAGAAAAAGCCATTACTTTACCATATTCGTTAACCATTGGCACCAAGCCTACTCTTTCTAAATGAGAGATTTCACTTTTCTTTAAATCGAATTTTACACCATCTACCTCGTTTATAGCACCATGTTTTTTACCTGCAGTAACCTGCGACATTAAGGTGTAATACATTTTACCTGCAAGTGCTGCTGATCCGGGTACGGTTAAATCGTCTTCCTCACCCACTTCTGCAACTTTACCACGGCCAACCAACCAGTTACAGGTCATGATTACGTTCGACCTGAATGCGTCACCTCCGGTAAAGTTTGCTGCGGTAAATAAATCAAGTACATCATCCGGCTGATCAAGATCGGCAAAATCGGTTACCAGCATGGCTTTGTTGTTATGCGCAATTTTACCCCATCTCTCTAGTACTTTATTGGAACCCATATAGCCGGGCACAACCATTAACGAATAGTTATTACGGAGATCCAAACGGTCGTAATTCTGTTTTAACTCATCATCTACGTATTCAATAAAACGTGGATTATCAAGATCCTTGATCTGATCCATTGATGCATTTAACAGCACTACATTTTTAAGTTTGTCGGATTCGGTATTTTTATAGAATAAATGTACCGAACGGTATGCCTGCTCCAGCTCTCTTGTACTTTCTAATGCAGTACCGATGTTTTTATTCAGATTTTCTTCGGCAGCATTCAGCTTTTGAGTGCTTTTTTCTACCATATCGGCAACTGAAGTGGAAGATTCAAGCACATCAATCCAAAGCTGGATTTTCTTTTTCAGCTCTTCACGTTCTTTCTTTTTCTCATCACCGGTTAAAAAGATCTGTTTACGGGCTTTACGTTCAGGGTTTAAATTCTGCAGACCATCAACAGTGGCTTCCAACAGATCGAAACCGCCAACACGGGCCAGTTTTTCGAGGTTATCTTTAAGTGATGTTTTTTCTAAGGTTTTGGCTTCAGCTGGTTTAAAGCCTTCCTGGCCTGTATTTTCGTCGGTTTTTAATTCTTGAGGGTTTGACATGTTTTCTTGGCGTTAAGATTATTTATTTTGCTCCAATTCGTCAACAAAGTTCTTCAAAGCGTTAATGAAGGCCGACTTTGTTTCTTCGTCATCAAGTGTAGCTTTTAAGGTTTTGTTCGATTTTAACTGTTTGATTACATTAAGCGACATTTCTCTTTCGATGTTCACGTTAGTAAGGTAATTACTTTGGTTAATGATGTTTTTCACACCAAAATCGCCCAGATCGTTAAAGTTTATCGTTTCGCCAACTGTAGATCCATCCTGCTTTTCAAAAGCCACCTTCACATTTGGTTTATAATGTTCGAATACATCTTTCACCGTTTTTAATCCCTCTACTTTTTCGGGTTTTATCGGATCGTTATCGGTAAGTTTCTGTACAAAAAGTGTTTTGTTGTGGGCAATTTCTGCGAAAGCTTCTGAGGTGTCAATTTTTCGCTCGTTACCACCAATTTCATAATTAAACATAGTATGTTGATTTAGGTTTACGATTACTTTTTTTTCTAATAATATAATAGTTAACGTTTTAACTCAATTTTTGTTCCAATGTTACGGTTTCTGGCTGAATAATATTCCATTCGAGTTTATCTTCGGCTGCATGCTTGCTTACCACAACCTTCGATCCTTTTTTTAGTTCACCAGAAATGATGTATTTCGAGATTGGCCTGCGTAAAAGATTTCTGATAACCGCCGATAGCTGCCTTGCACCGTATTTTGGTGTAAAACCATCTAAAGCGATCATTTTTTTGGCATCTTCTGCAATTTCAAAATCGATACCCATTTTATTGAGCGATTGTACCAAACTGCTTAACTGGATTTCGAAAATACGCACCACATTACTTTCGTTTATCGGCGCAAAAGGAACAATTTCGGAGATCCTGGCTAAAAATTCGGGGCGAAAATGGCCGGCCATAACCTCCATTAACTGATTTGAAGCAGGAATTACACCTTTTCCGATCTGTTCGGCAATCCATTCACTACCGATGTTCGAGGTAAAAAGAATCAGTGAGTTGCTAAAATCGCCCTCTTTTCCTAAACGGTCGTGCATGTGGCCTTCGTCCAGGATCTGTAAAAAGGTATCGAAAACGGAAGGGTGCGCTTTTTCAATTTCATCAAAAAGCAGTACAGAATAAGGCTGTTGCCTGATTTTATTCACCAATAAACCACCTTCTTCGTAACCTACATATCCTGGAGGCGCGCCATAAAGTAGGGCGGCACTGTGTTCTTCCTTAAATTCGGACATATCGAAGCGGATCATCGCTTTTTCGTCATTGAATAAAAATTCGGCGATTGATTTGGCCAGTTCTGTTTTACCGGTTCCTGTTGGCCCTAGTAAAAAGAAGGATCCTATTGGCTGGCCTTTTTTATTCAATCCACTGCGCGATTCGAGTATGGCATCTGAAACAGCTTTTAAAGCCTGATCCTGCCCTACCACACGTTTTTTAAGGTAAGCTTCCATATTGAGCAATTTTTCCTTTTCACCGGCCTGCAGTTTACCCATTGGGATACCTGTTTTGTAGGCCACTATAGAAGCAATATCCTGTTTGCTGATGCGATCGCTCTTGTCAGCAGCATATTTTTTTAATTCCTGTAAGCTTTTGGTAATATAACCCTGATATTCATCGGCGGTTTCGAACGCGTCAGTCTGTGTTTCATCGGTTAAGTGACCCAGTAAAACCGGACTTAATTTATTCTGAAGCAAAGAGAAAAGCCATTTATAATCAGCAAATTTCTCTGCTTCCGGTTCTTCGGTATTGGCATTTAAAGCTTCCAGATCGGTTTCCAAACTTTCGATTACCTGATCAGAGGTATCGTTCATCATTTTCATGGCGGCCATTGTACGGTCGAGCAGGTCGAATGCAGAATCAGGGAGCCTTCTATCTTTCATGTAACGTTTGGCCAGGCGCACACATTCGCCCAAAGCATCGGGTTCGATGGTTAAGGTATGGTGCTCTTCGTATTTTACGGCCAGTTTCTGCAGCATTTTAATGGTGCTTTCTTCGTTTGGCTCATTTACCTGCAACACTTCAAAACGTCTGCTGAAAGCCTGCTCAGGCTCGATAATTTTGCGGTACTCATCAATGGTTGTGGCACCGATAACCGTAATTTCGCCACGGGCCAGTTCTGGTTTCAGCAAATTACCTATGCCCGCACCCAACGGTCCTTTACTATCCAATAAAGTGTGGATTTCATCAATAAACAGCACAGCCTTTTCAAACTGCTTGATTTCTTTGATGATGTTTTTTAAACGGTCTTCTATTTCACCCTTGTAAGAGGCACCTGCAATTAATGAACCTAAATCGAGCTCAAAAAGCTGCACGGGTTTTAAACTCTCGGGTACATTCTGGTTTACGATATCAATGGCAAAACCATCAACCAAAGCGGTTTTACCTACGCCGGCATCACCGGTTAAGATTACATTTGGTTTGGTGCGGCGGCAAAGGATTTCCATCATCTGCCTGGTTTCTTTATCACGGCCGATAATAGGGTCGGTTTTACCATCGCGCACCATCTGTAATCTATCTATACAGTATTTATACAGGGCATTGCCTGTGCTTTTGCTTTCAGTACCAGCGCTTGTTTTATCAGGCGAAACCACCCTCGAAATTTCTTCATCTTTTACATACAGATCCAGGATTTCACGTTCTTTAATCGGGAACGATTTTAGCTGATCGGGCTGAAAACCGATACCCGGTTTTGCCAATGCGGTTAATACACATACCGGGGTAATTAAGTCCAACCCCAGTTTAATGCGTACATTATCGGCCTCTTCAAAAATCACTGCAATCTCTGGCGCACCGCTTACGGTATCCGTAAAACTCGCCGATTTTGCCTGTTCGTCAATCCGCACTTCAGCCCATTCGCTAATGTATTCTTCATCTTTACCAATAGAGGTAATGAACGAGCGCAGGCCAACATCTTTATGCATCAGGCCTTTGAGCAGGTGAGCTGCAGTAAAAATCTCGTTTCTGTACTCTTTAGCTAAAGACTGTGCAATATGCAGGGCTGTTTTGACCGATTCGCTTAAATTTGTAACTGCCATATCCCTTAGTTGGTTGTAGGCAATACTGCCGGGTTAAAATTATTTTCGGTGATGTAGTAATATATTTTGCCGTTCGAAATAAACTGCTGCTCAATCTGAGTAGCCCTTTTAATCTGCTGAACCGATTGATTTAATAATTTAATGTAGCTTTCGAACGCTTCGAGTGGCATTTTAGAACTGTTCTTTAAATCGCCTACCGTATATTTCTCTAAAAATTTGTTGTTCAAAGGCAAGCCAGTTACCAATTTAATGTAGTTAGCCAAGGTTAAACGCTTTATGTTGCCCGATGACTCTTTAATACCCAGCATCTGTTTTGGCATTTTCACATAATTTTTAACAAGTTTACTCCTGAAAGAAGACTGATCGGCCTGCAAATTCTGTCCCAACATCATCGAAAACACATCTACAATCTGCTTGTACTCCATGTTATTTAAAACGATGGCATATTGTAATGTTGAGGGGTTGTTTTTCACTGCATCAACCGACAGATTTGCAGTGCTATAATATTTAAACGCATTGTGCGGCATGCGGTCTGCAACTTCCGCGCCAACGGGTTCCGGCAATAAACCTTCTACATCGGCAGTCAGGTTTTTACGCGATATGCCTGTTAAACGGAAAGCACTATCCAACGAACTGATCTGGTTATAGATATCGGAGTTGGTTTCTTTTACGAAACGGCGTAAAGCAATCGTCATGCTCTGGTTGGAATTTACCGAAC
Source organism: Pedobacter sp. 01N416 (assembly GCF_056399685.1). Taxonomy (NCBI): domain Bacteria; kingdom Pseudomonadati; phylum Bacteroidota; class Sphingobacteriia; order Sphingobacteriales; family Sphingobacteriaceae; genus Pedobacter; species Pedobacter sp. 01N416. Next base: position 917 of record NZ_JBFTRT010000253.1, on the reverse strand, counting down.
CTTTTGTCGGGAAAACTACCCCACCCTGGATTAAACTGTTTTTAGGGTAATCTAAATAGTAAGAGATAGAATCCTGTAAACTGGTATTATAAGGCTGGAAACTTTTTAAACCCTCGCCTTTTACCATGGTGTTTTTTCTATACTCGGCAGCGCGGATAGCCGATTCGGAAACAAGTTTACGCGACTGGATTACAAAATCGTTAAATGACTGATTGAAATCGCTATACACCTGTAAGGCTAAAATACGGGCATCGGCCTGTGCAACCTGCTCACTTAATTCGTTAATCAGGTAATTGTTGGTTCCGCCGGTATTTCCGGTACTGCCAACTAAAATAATTAAATTGGTTTCGTTCTTTTTTGCTTTAAATAAGCCCAATCCGGTTTTTATCGCTTGAAAAACAGGCTCTTCGCTTACTTCTCCATTACACCTAACAGTGTTTTTAGCCTGATTTGAAAGGAAGGTCATCAACTGCCTGTAATCGTCTTGGATCGGGCTTACGAAAATACCTTTTAAAGCGCAACCACTTTCACCACGGTATACTACACCACCAAAGTTCACTTTTGTTCCTTTACCAAAATCGCCCATAATATTTTCGAAAGAAGCGATGGTATTGGTCATTCCAGAAAAATATTTGGTCATTGGGCTACCACCGTCCACAACAAAAACAACATTTACCTTGGTTTTATTTTTACGGAGGTTCAGGTAGTCCTGATAAGAAAGCGCAGAACCGTTAATGGTTAATATTTTATTGTCTTTTTTATTGTAAACATCTGCAGCGATACCTACCGTGTTACCTCCTTCATCGTTTGAAACAACAGGTACACTACGCAGGATCAGGTTTTCCCTTGGCAATAAGGGATCTACCACGAAAGTTGTTCCTTTATTGATCCCGTTTTTGAGGGCTATAGAGGTAGAA
>NZ_JBFTRT010000252.1:0-6841 GCF_056399685.1 Pedobacter sp. 01N416 | reverse complement strand
GTACTTGAATTAGAAAACTTCTCATTAAATTTTGTGTATGGTTATTAAGCAAGTTAAGTCGCTGATCAATGACGGGGGGTTCGGTAAGATTGAAGAAGTTCTTTGTGATGATGGAAATTATTATGCCAGAAAGACCTTTTGTCCTTCCTCGCAATTTATTTCCAATCCTGTGCTATGTGAAACGTTGAGGCAGCGGTTTATCAGAGAAGTAAAAACGCAAAAGAAGCTTCCCGAAGAACTTTTTATTCCTATTATTTTCGACGACCTTACATCTTCTTCTCCTTGGTTTTTGATGCCTATTGCAGCTGATGTTTATAGCAATGAGATCCTTACGTGTAAACATGAGCGCAGACGGCCTGAGGGGCTTGGCGATATTTTAAACTCGCTGGAATATATCCACAACAGGGGACTGATACACCGGGATTTGAAACCGCAGAACATCCTTTTTCATAACGGCAGGTGGAAGCTTGCCGATTTTGGTTTGATCTCTCAAGACAAGGAAATCCTCTCTCAGACGATTACCACCAGTAATAACGCGTTAGGAACGGTTATGTATGCCGCACCCGAACAGATAAAGGACTTTAAACGAGTTACTCCACTGGCTGATATTTACTCTTTCGGCGCGATCTTGCATGATATCTTTACCGATGGCAGCCGCGTTCCTTATTCTGAACTCTCAGGCGATGGTGAAATCGGTGCAATTATCGAGCGTTGTACCAAAAACAATACTGCTCATAGATTCAAAAATGTCGATACATTACGCAAGCGTGTGCTTTATTTTCTATCCAAGGATTCCATCAAAATCGATGAGGCAGGTGATGAGAAATGGGTACAGCTAATTAAGAAGTTCGATACTTGGGATAGCGATTTATTCGAGAATTTCGTTTTTTATCTCAAGCGTAACCCACGTTCGAGGGATATTCTTTTTGAGATGGAATCCGAAATCCTTGACTTATTTTACCAGCTGGATAAGGATTTGTCAAATGAGTTGAGCATTATCTATAGTGAATGGGTTTATAGTAGAAATTTCAATTTTGATTACTGCGATGTGATTATTGGTCTGATTTTTAAGATTTATGAGAAGACTTCGGACCTTGAGGTAAAATCTAAGGCCGTTATAGCTGCGGCGGAACTCGGGCGATCACACAACCGTTGGTATGTAATGGGATATGTTGTCAAAATGGCAGGCAAGGGGATCGATGAGCATCTCGCTTTTAGGATCAGCTTAGAATTAGAGCTTGAGGATCAGAACATTCAAAATTTTAAACGCTGCGCCCTGGGTATTAACTTATCGATTAACGACTATCACCCAATCATAAAGGAAACTCTAGAGTAATGATATCTGCAAAGCTTGAGTTATTGGGCAAGCATTGGCATTGCAATATCCTGAGCTGCGCATAATGGTTCAGTTAGGAACATTTAGAAATTTGTGGTTAGCACCTTCTGTTAATGCCGTAGGCAATCGTTGGATCGCTTGATAATATAACTAATTGAAGCAAAGACTATTCATTTGGTGCATTTTTAGAGAGCTCCAAGCTTTCACACAACAATACAGTGTGTTGAAAAGCCATGTAACAGTTTTGCAGCTCTTGGTTTACGAATTTTAGGATATCGTCCATATCCTTTTCCATTTTGATCAGGCCATCAAGTCCATCCATCGCATTTTTTAACCAAATCCTTGATCTGGAGGCATTATAGGAGCCTTTTAGAAAACCACTGTTTTGTCTGTAATGCACCAATGGATGTCGATAATTGGAAAGTTTCTTATGTTCCTTTTTGATGCGGTTGGTAAACCATAGATAGTGCTCATTTTCCGAGAGGTTGATAAACTTCTCTTCAAGCTCTTTTTTCGTTTGGCGCTCAAAAAGTTTATTGAAGGAAAGTGAGAAAGGTTCAAAGGTTTCCGGTTTGAGGAAAATATAGAGTAGGTAGGCAATACGTTCATAATAAGTATAGATTTCCTCCATAGCTGCCTCCAGATAAAAGAAATAACGGCTGTCATAAAAATTACTTGCCACTGGATATACAGCTCTTCCTTGAAAGTCATACTTTTCATCCGTATAATGACTTTTGTATCTGCCCCAGATGTTGGCACTACTCACACCGTAAATGATATTTCGGTGCACCTCATTGAGCTCCTTAAAATAGCTCAGACTTGAAGAATCGACCGTGATTCCATTTTCGTTATCTACGTTTTTCCAGATCCTGGTAAAGAAACCAAAGGCATCTTGGTCCAAAAAACGGGTCTCCTCAATGGTTTTTATACTTTTCTGTCGAAGCTCCTGTTCATAGTTTTTGTGGTACATAATCAGAGCTTTCTGCTCCATGCCTAGCAGTTCGATATTTCCGTCCGAGAGATAACCGTCCGCCTGGAAATAAGCCCTGATGGTAAAATAAAAACTGACGCTTTCTGAAAGAAAGTGTTTGTGTGTGGTCCGGTTAAAGTGGTTCATCAATCCATCTGCCTTGACATCAAGCATTACCTCAATAAAAGGGTCACCATCTCGATTAACAAAATCTTCAATAAAACAATCATTTCCCCAAACCAGTTTTTCTGGGCTGAATTCAAATCTGGCTATTGCTGTTTTCTTTCTTTTATCCGCATAGAAATGAACATTTCTGCGTTTCTTTAAAAGCCAATCCAAAAGCGAGCAGCCGTTCATCTCGATTCTTCGGATAAGCTTCTCTCTCAGATCCATTTGAGTTTCTTTTTCCATCAGTCAGAATTTTTAATAGGGGTAGATCCATTTTTTTATTTTAACTAGGACCTGGAGTGTTATTCATCAGCCATACCTAGATAGCTTTCGATAACTTCTTTTATTTCTTTAATAGCATCAATTCCTGGCAATAGTTCTTTTAAACTCTCTAAGAGCGAATTCAGGTAACTCAAAAATTTTCTCAAGGCCTTTACAACCGGGTTATTTGCAAAGGTAATGATTCCATTACCTGCGGCGATTACGCTGTCCCAAAGTTTATTGATCAATCCTGCCTTCAGCTTCAGTGAGGAGCCGTTAAAGCCTATGGTACCTAGGATTTCATTGAAAGTTTCCAAGGTTTCCATTCTCTTGTCGTTATTCTCAGAAATCTGGATTTTCAATATTTGTAGGTCGAAATTGAGAATATCTCTTGCCTCTTCAAAAGCCTCATTGAAAAGGAAGTAATTTATCCTATAACGTTTAAAATCATTGTCTAAAAGATCTATGAATGATTCGTGCTTGCAAAGCTCTTTTAGATTATCTGGCAGGGTTTCAATGAATCTGATAACGTTGTTAAGGTCATTTGAATCCTCATGTAGTTCAAACCAAGAGTTGTTTAATATGGGCATATTCGAGCGTTTTATAATTATGTAAACCAAATATAAAAATTAAGTCTCACGAATTCTTGGTTCAATCAAATTCATCATGTTTGTGGCATTTGGTCTGAAATCATAGGTGCTAACAGCAATTGTTTCAATTGGGTTGAAACTAGGGGATTTCGGTAGTAGTAGACCAAGGATTCGATTCCAAACTGCACCTGGGTGAATTACACAATTTACGGAACGAGCACCTATTCACATGAAATACCCGTTTAAATACAGGGAAGCAAATTTCAATTTTGTAACTATAAAGGGGGGGTATTAGGCATGAGGCTACAAAACCTCATGCCAATAAGCTTAATCCTTTGGTTTGTGGATGTGCGGCTTCAGATCAGGATGTTTCGGTTTGGTTTCTGGCAGAACTCTCCTTCTCTTATCGTCATTTCCTTCCTCTGTTTTTGGTTTAGGCCCAGGTTTGATTGCTTCCATAATAAATTTTTAAATTATAATTAGTTCTCGGACCGATATGAGCCCTATACAAAGCTAATCTAACTCGAATCAACTAATTTACGGTTTACCGTAAAACGATAGAGATATTTAGAGATTCTTCCTGAGCTATTTGAAGCCTTATATTTTACCAGACTTTAGACCTAAGGAAGGACGGTCTATCAAATTTATTGTTACCTTAGTGAATCACAAAAAAAAATAAGCCTGAGGAAGAAGATGATCAGTACGACTATTGGAAATTTTATGCGTTTGACAAGTTCTTCAAAGGTGGAAGATAAATTAGTCCTTTAATACAATTATTTCAAGGTCTTTGCTCGCAACAAAAGTGATTAGGTAATTTTCATCTTTTTCAAGTAGAGAAAACTCCCTATTTGGAAACATCTGTAGGCACTTATACCAGAATGAACTTACTTCATACGTGAAAGTGTAATCTGAATTCCCATCATCAGATGTATCGGTAAACAACTCTATGCAAGATGTTGTGTGTAATTTTAGTGGTTTAATAGCTTCAAAATGATTGAGATTAGTTTGTAACCAAGCACTTAATACCTTGTTTTTAGTGCCTTCAAGCGAACCAGGACGTAATAAATATGTTTCAATTATATTATCTAACTCACCACCATTTTTAGTGTTACCATTTATTGTTGTTTTAGAAGAAAATTTTATATCCATAGTTTTAAAATTATTTATGCTGTTAGAAATGATTTTAAAATTTCATTTTCATTAAACCAAAAGCTAAATCTCGTTCCATTATAACTTACTGGACTTGCTATAAATCTGTAAATCATTCGCTCTTTATTAATTAAGTTTAAGTATTCAATGTAGCCAGTGAAGAATATTTGTTGATCTTCAAAAATTGCAGGAAAATCTTCAAAACCGTTATTAGTATGTTCAGAATCTCTGTTGTAAAGTATTGGTGTTTGGTTTGTGAGGTACTGAATTTTATCTTCAAGTGGCCTATTAAGTAAATTATTCCAATGTGCATTGATATCTAGCTTAATGTGATTATCTGTTTTAGTTATTGGCGTTAACATAAAAGCTTGTTTCGTTATTTTAACCGGAAATTTACCAAGATTCCGTACGCTAAATTCTATTCCTGTAACTGTTAATTGTGTCCTTTTAATCAATAGTTGTTCAAGCTCTAGAAATGGTGCATTTTCAATTTCAAATCTATCTTTTTCAATTTGATGTCTTCTTTCAGTTTCCTTTTTTTCTCTATCTGCAGCTTGTTGTTGTAAAGTTAAACTGTGGTCATTCGTAAGTTTATTGTCAATAAAAACTTTTTCAGCTAACTCGACTGATTTAATTGCTGATTTTGTTTGTTCTTGAGTAAGCTTCCACACTCTTAGAGCAATAATAGCTGTAGCCAAGCTTAATAGAAAGGATAGTAGGTCAATTATTGTAAAGTCAAATAGTTTTGAATTGTTAGGCGGTAATTTGTTTGTAATTGTAATGTGATGTTGAATAGGCTGTTTAGTAATAATTCTACTTTGTCCTAGCTTATTTTCTGTTGTTGTTTTTTGTTTCACTAGAAGCATATTCGTTGGTAGATTATTGTAAAGATATATTATATTTGAAGATGTTCGCTACGCTCTCATCATTATTTGATAGTAAAGATTTTGTAACTGGAGTTATAGTTTTTATTGCCACATCAATATTATTTTTTATAGCTAACTGGCTTTTAAGATTAAGACCTAAGATTCATATTCAAGTTATTTCTGAACCTCATCAGATAAATCCAAGCAATAGGTTTTTTACTTTCGGTTTGGATGCTCCTGATGTTGGAAACGAAGAATTTCTAATATCATATAAATTGACAATCAAACTTGAAAACATCTCTAATTGCGACGCCTATTATCCTCAACTTCATCTATCACCTCATTCAATGCAAATTGATCTAGGCACGTTGCAATGTGTTCGATTGAAAAGTGGCGAATCAATTATCTTGAATGGTCATTATTATCATACAGCAGTTGCAGACAAAAAACCAGTGTTTTTTGAATCATCAGAGTTTACAGATTTGGAGTTCGTAATAAATTATAAAAACAACTTCGGGATGAAATTTCATAGCTCTTTGAAGAATACAAAGACTAGCTATAGTTTTATTAGTGGTTTTAAAACGTTCTAATTATGATGATAACAACATTGCTTTTTGGGTTTTTATTGCCGATGGTTTTACGGAGCTGTCTTTTCAATGCTTTCACTCAATGTTTTTTTGAAAAGATCTATTATTTCATTTGCGGGAATGGCTTTCTCCATCTTTTTCTTGGGTGCTAATGGCAATTTCCCCTACAGAGAATCCTTACATCCGTCAACAATCGATAAGACCTAAATAATGCTTTAATGCTCAGCGCTACAAAAATAGGGGGAGCTTGTTTTTTCGTGTCTATTTCTCAACCGCTCAAACAAACTCCCTATTTCTTTCACTGTTTTGGTGTTATTTGTTCTTTTATTAGGGCGTTCGGCCAATGATTTATCGCCATTATTGTAAACGTATTCACGCAATACAGCTACTTATTCTTTCTGTAACCTTCCGCAAACTCCCTCAATCTCTTTACCAGCTCAGGATTATTAACCCTAACACTCACACCCTTTTTGTCCAATTTTTCAACCTCATAGGGTATGCCTTCTTCTTTGTGCAATCTCTTCAACTCTTGCTCTAAAGCCTTGGCCAACCCTGTATCAATTCGCCCCTGCGGTTCCAGTAGATCACGATTATCTTGTTCTAACAGTTCCCCTATTTCATTTAGATTTTCATAGCTAGGCTGTGATGTATTAGAATTCCACCCACTCACAGTGGTATAATCAACGTCTACCCAAAGTGATATTAAACGCGAAGAAGCGCCAATCTCTTTTGCAATCTTTTTTATTTGATTAACATTTTTTGTTCTCTTAGAGATTTGCCTAGACATTTTAATTAAATAAATAAAAAGTTTGCTTTTCGTACGAACTTTTTGTATGTTTGTTATAGTTATTTATAGCGACAAATTGAGTTGGGTAACCTACTTATACGATGTCACTCATGAAACGAAACCGTCA
>NZ_JBFTRT010000251.1:0-6849 GCF_056399685.1 Pedobacter sp. 01N416 | reverse complement strand
TTTCAAAGGACTTCGATTATCAGACACTTTCAGATTTTTTAAAATATCCGATGAACAACCTGGGTGATCCTTTTGTTACTTCAACCTATGCCGTAGGCTCACGTGAACTCGAAAAAGAAGTAGTCCAGTTTTTTGCTGAACTTTTCCGAGCGCCTGCAGATAACTGGTGGGGTTATGTAACCAATGGCGGTTCAGAAGGAAATCTTTATGGCTTGTACCTTGCCCGCGAATTACATCCAAAAGGAATGGTTTATTACTCTGAAGCTACACATTATAGTGTACAAAAGAACCTGCACTTACTCAACATGTCAAACATCGTCATCCGTACCCAGGAAAATGGAGAAATCGATTACGAAGACCTTGAACACACCATTAGGATGAACCGCCACATGCCTGTTATCATTATGGCGAATATTGGCACCACCATGACCGAGGCCCGTGATGATGTGGCCAAAATTAAAAGCATCTTAAAAAAACTGGCTATCCAACATTATTATATCCATGCCGATGCTGCACTTTCTGGCACCTACAGTGCATTGATTGAACCCAGACCAGCATTCGACTTTGAAGATGGTGCAGACAGCATCGCCATTAGCGGTCACAAGTTTTTTGGCTCGCCGATGCCTTGCGGTGTGGTGATTGCCAAAAAATCAAACCGTGATCGGATTGCCCGTTCGGTGGCTTACATCGGAAGTGTTGATACCACCATTACCGGATCTAGAAATGGCCATAGCCCCTTATTTTTATGGCACACCATTAAACGTTTGGGTATAACAGGTTTAAAAACCAGGGCCATGCACAGTTTAGCAACTGCAGCTTATACCGAGCAAAAACTTAAGGCGCTGGGTATTGCTGCATGGCGAAACGTGAATGCTATAACCGTAAACTTCCCTACCCCATCTGCTACAATTTGTAAAAAATGGCAACTGGCAGCTGAGCAGGGAAATTCGCATATCATCTGCATGCCCAACGTAACGCAAGCGCATATCGATCTTCTGATTACCGACCTAAAAGCAGAAATTGTGTTGCAGGATTGACGCGATACAAACATTTTAACGGCCTTGATGTTTAATAACGACGCTAAACTAGTATTACACATTAAACACACCTAGTGATAAGTAATTGTACTATGGCTATCAATTTCCCGCTGATCACACAGATTAACGCAGCGTAAAATTACAAATCAGCGCTCTTCTGCGAAATTTGCGGGATTATATGTACCTTTTTATGTTAACATAATACGCTATGAAAATAATAATTGTAGGCGCGACAGGCACGTTGGGCAAAAAAGTAGCTGAAGCTTTTGCACAAAAACATGAGATCATCCGCGTAGGAAATACCAAAGGCGATGTTCGGGTAGATATTACCAATGAAGCATCGATTAAAGCCATGTTTAAGCAGATTGGGCCATTCGATGCTTTGATCAGTACGAGCGGAAAAGGCCCTTTTGCGCCAGTAAGCCAGATGACGGGTGAGGTATTTAAGAGCGGCTTACTAGACAAACTATTGGGCCAGGTTAACCTTGTGCTTATCGGTCAGCATTACATTAATAAAGGTGGCTCATTTACGCTAACTTCGGGCATATTGGCTGATCATCCCGTTGCAGCAGGCGCCGTACTAAGCGCAATAAATGGAGGATTAAATTCTTTTGTTCTCGCTGCTGCTCCAGAACTTGAAAATGGGGTTCGTATAAATGCCGTCAGCCCCAACGTGGTTGAAGATTCGCCTGCTTATTTCGATTCTTTTCCTGGCGAAATTCCGGTTAGTATGGAGAAAGTAGTTAAAGCTTACGAAAAAAGTGTACTGGGCATTGTAACAGGACAGGTAATAAAGGTTTATTAATTACACTCGGCATTTTAAGACATTTTTTTTAACAAAAGCTTGTTCTAAAATTTTGGTTATTCAAAACCCAAAGCTTTATATTGGTCTATCTAACAAACTCAAGCATGATAGAAACAGAACGCCTCATTTTAAGACCATTAACACACGATCAACTTTTAAAATACATTAAAGATGATCATTCACTTGAAGAAGAGTTTGGCCTTTTGCCAACCAAAAAAAACATTTCTCCTTCGCTTCATGATGCTTTGGAGGAAACGATTTTACCTAACGTTTTTGATAAGGATAAAGATTATCTGTACCATACCTTATGGACAATCATATCTAAACGCGATCATAGAATGGTAGGCGATATCTGTTTTGTTGGTGAGCCTGATCCAAATGGCGAAATTGAAATTGGTTATGGTACTTACGAAGAATTTAGAGGTAAGGGTTTTATGACGGAAGCAGTTGGCCGATTAATAGAATGGGCTAAAGCGCAGCCAAAAGTGAAATCCGTTTTTGCCGCCACTACAAAAGATAATGTGGCCTCGTATTCCATTTTAGAAAAAAACAACTTTATCCATATTGGAGAAGTTGATGATATGTTAAGCTGGAAAATTGAATTGAAATGATTTAACCCATCGTCCTCGTTTGCAACGAGGATGTACGATTATGCCGATTGCATCGGCTTAAGTGATTTAAACATATTACAAATGTGTATTTCATTCATCCTCGTTGCAAACGAGGACGATACTAAAAAGATGCTGACCACGAAGTGGCTATTAGGCCTTTAAAATCATAAAGACTACCAATAAAACAAGTTCAGCATGACGACCGTTTTATAATTTACAATACGATTTCAAACAAGCTCAAACTAATTCCCTGATAGTGTTTCGGTAGTCCATCAGTTTTTTCCATGCTTACTACCCCAACATAATCAAAGCCACAGTCTGTATAATATTCGAGTAGTTTTTCATTATCCGCCCAGGTGTCCATTCTGATAAACTTAATGTTATTCTTTGCGGCGTAATCCTTAGCCCATTTGATAATTTCCTTCACAAAAGAATAACCTCTAAATTCGGGATGGGTTACGATCCTGTGGATATAAATCGCATCATGATCCCGTTCTCCCCAAATTAACTGATCGTTAAACGTAATGGCAAATACACAGGCTACCACGCCATCTACAAGAATTTTATATTGGCGGTTTTCATCAATTTCGGCTTGCACCATTTCTCTACTAAAGCCTTGCCAGTGTTTGTTAAACACTTTCTTCTGGTGAGCAATAGCCATATCATAAAACTTGAAAATGACATCGATGTCGGCTGCCAGGCTGTTTTGTACTTGTAATTGCATGAAACAAAGGTAAGGGTATTTTTTATCCCGTTAGTCGGGATTTGCAATTCCGTCTTTGGAGTTTAGACTTTCGTGGATTTCAAATCCACAGAACAGTGCGACGGGATTTCAAATCCCGACGAACAAAAACTTAATAACAAACAGATTCTTCACTGCGTTCAGAATGACATGAATAGCAAAAACAAAAACAGGGCTGCTTTCGCTATGGAATGCAGCCCTGTTTTAAATAACATTGGTTTTTAGGCATATTGGCCCTACGCCTTCCACCTTTAAATCTTCAACCTCAAACCTATTTCTGTCTGAAATAAATCTGGATCGGTGCACCAGAAAAATCGAAGTTTTCTCTTAATTTATTCTCGATGAAACGTTTATACGGATCTTTAATGTACTGTGGCAAGTTGCAGAAAAAGGCAAACATTGGCGAAGTAGCATTAATTTGCGTGATGTATTTAATCTTAATGTGTTTTCCTTTTAATGCCGGTGGTGGGAATTTCTCGATCAGTGGCAACATCACATCATTCAATTTAGATGTAGGGATTTTCTTGCTACGGTTTTTATAAACTTCTAAAGCCGCTTCAATTGCTTTGAAGATACGTTGCTTGTTCAATACCGAAGTAAATACAATTGGGACATCGGTAAACGGGCGGATACGCTCATGAATCTGCTCTTCGAAAGCTTTCATCGTTTGTGTATTTTTTTCGATCAAATCCCATTTGTTTACCAAAATTACGATCCCTTTTTTGTTCTTCTCGGCCAGGTGGAAGATATTGATATCCTGACTTTCGATTCCTTCTACTGCATCGATCATTAATACCACAACATCAGCTTCTTCCAAAGCTTTAATGGTACGCATTACCGAATAAAACTCTAAGTTTTCTTTAACCTTGGTTTTTTTACGCAATCCGGCAGTATCGATCAGCATAAATTCATGACCGAACTGGTTATAATGAATTTTGATCGAATCGCGGGTTGTACCTGCATTGGCGGTAACAATATTACGCTCTTTACCAATTAATGCATTAACCAGAGAAGATTTACCCACATTCGGACGACCTGCAATGGTAATCTTAGGCAATTGATTTTCTTCTTCCGGAATATCTTCGAAATTTTTAACAATCTCATCCAACAACTCTCCGGTTCCAGAACCCGTCATTGATGATAATGCATATACTTCGCCTAATCCGAAACCATAAAAAGTATGGATTTCGTTATATAAAGCGGTATTGTCTACTTTATTTGCACAAACATAAACAGGTTTATTACTTCTGCGCAGTACCTGGGCAATATCATCATCTAAATCGGTGATGCCTGTGGTTACATCCACCATAAAGATTAATACACTGGCTTCTTCGATGGCGATCATTACCTGTTCGCGGATGGCGGCTTCATAAACATCTTCTGAGTTGGCTACATAACCACCAGTATCGATTACTGTAAACTGTCTGTCTGTCCACTCACCCACTCCATAGTGCCTATCGCGGGTTACCCCGCTGATATCATCTACAATCGCCTTACGGCTTTCGGTTAATCTATTAAAAAGGGTGCTCTTGCCTACGTTTGGCCTGCCTACGATGGCTATAATATTACTCATGGTGTTCTTTTGATAGTTAATGGCTTATAGTTAATGGTCGTGATGTTTAGGCAAGCTGCTCAAACTATTTGGCTATCAGCCATTGACTATCAACTACTAACCGATTTATTTCGGGCTGCAAAGGTAAGGTTAATTTTCGTAACCTCCATTAATATTAATTTTTATACTTTTCTAAAAGTCCTTTTATTACCTCTTCTGTTAATTGATTTCCTTGTAATAAAGGGAAGCCCTCCCACCTAACAATTCCTTTCGGATCGATAAGAATAGCATGTGGAATACCTTTAACCTGAAGTGAGTCTTTTACTGTCCCCTTAGTGTCTACGGCTTCAAAATAGTTGATTTTAGGATTATTAAAAGCTTCTACTTTTTCTGCTGCTTCATCAGAAACACCAATAATTACAATTTTATCGGCATATTTCTTTTGAATATCGTTTAATGTAGGGATGTATGCCCTGCATGGTCCGCACCAGGTTGCCCAAAAATCGATCAGTACAAACTTCCCTTTGGTATCGGGCTGTTTTGAAATCCATTTTTCAACAACCAGGTCTGGCGCTTTTTCGTTCAGGATAGATTTTGCCCACAATTTTTTACCATTGTTTGATTCCTGGGCAAAAACTGCTGTACCGATCAGCAATAAGAGAAACGTTAAATTTATCTTCATATCCTAAAAATCGAAATTAATTATCGTAACCGAAGCTTTTTAAATAATTCTTTTTACTTCGCCAATCGGGAATTACCTTCACAAACATCTCCAGGAAAACCTTGTTGTCTAAAAATTTCTCAATCTCTAAACGTGCTTCGGTACCTACCTTCTTCAACATGCTTCCACCTGTACCGATTAGAATGTTCTTTTGCGAATCGCGTTCGACCACAATTTCTGCAGTAATCCTGATCAATGCACCTTTACCGTTTTTCATTTCCTCTTCTTTAAAACTCTTCACAATTACCTCGGTACTGTAAGGAATTTCTTTCTGATAATTAAGGAAGATTTTTTCGCGGATAATCTCCGAAACAAAGAAACGTTCTGAGCGATCGGTCAAATCTTCTTTGTCGTAATATGGTGGATGTTCTGGCAACATTTCGAGCACGCGGTCCAATAATCCGTCGACATTGTGTTTATGCAAAGCCGAAATTGCATAAATAGCAACCGGATTTAACTTCTCCTGCCAGTAGGCAATCTTCTCATCAACCTGTTCTTGTAATGCTTTATCGATTTTATTGATGAGGACAATTGTAGGGATATTACGGTTCAGAATTTTCTCCATAACGTCTCCCTCATCGTGCTCTTCGTTGATGTCGGTTACGAATAAAAGTACGTCGGCATCGGTCAAAGATCCGTTAACAAAGCTCATCATACTCTCTTGTAAACTGTATTTTGGCTTAATTATACCGGGAGTATCAGAGAAAACGATCTGATATTCTTCTTCATTTACGATACCTAAAATGCGGTGTCTTGTGGTTTGTGCCTTAGGAGTTATAATGCTAAGTCGCTCGCCTACAAGCACATTCATGAGGGTAGATTTACCTACATTTGGTTTACCTATTATACTAACAAAACCTGCTTTATGCGCCATTAAAATATTTTTTAAAAAAAATTTGCAGCACAAAGAAACGAATTATATCTTTGCATTCCAATTCGGAAACAGAGTTAAGGATTTAATTCAAAGAAAAAAACGAGTTGTATAGAGTGCGGGGTGGAGCAGTTGGTAGCTCGTCGGGCTCATAACCCGAAGGTCGCACGTTCGAGTCGTGTCCCCGCTACCRAAGAGTTGAAAGACACTCTAATTTAATGGCCCGTTCGTCTAGGGGTGAGGACGCCAGATTTTCATTCTGGAAACAGGGGTTCGATTCCCCTACGGGCTACTGAAAAGCATCAATCTAATTAAGATTGGTGCTTTTTTTATGCTCCAGGGAAAGCAATCCGCACAATCTTCGGATCAATACCAAAAGTTGTGGAGGACGGTAAAAACAAATAGCTTTGCATTTTACTATTTCACTTTATATGACTTCCCCTGCAGCCTCTTTACTTAAATTGTTCTTACCAGATTTTATACTAGCAAACTTTACTATTACCGGTGTCA
>NZ_JBFTRT010000250.1:0-15417 GCF_056399685.1 Pedobacter sp. 01N416 | reverse complement strand
ACTGCTTTTTACAATAAAGAATTCGATCAGCTGTTTGAGAAAAGCTATTATGAAACCGATAACGAAAAACGCTTTGAGCTGTATCGCAAAATGGATCAGATGGTAATGGATTATGCTCCTGTTGTTCCGCTTTTCTACGATCAATCTGTAGTGATGCTTCAGAACAACATTTCAGGTTATTCCTTTAATCCACAGAGTTTAATGATTTTGAAACGGATAAAAAAGAAATAGAAAAATCGTCAACTAAACGTTGTCTTCAACAAGCAACCATTGCTACTTCTTATCCATTAACTTCCTTTTAAGAAAATCGGCCGTTGCTTCACTCACCTTTAACCCGTTAGAAAATTTCATCCAATGATGGGTATCATCAGGAATGGCCAGAAATTCAAAATCAAACTTCTTATCTTCAAAACGCTTGGCAAGGTCAACACTCTGAGTAAAAGCAACATTCCTATCATCATCAGCATGTATAATCAATGTTGGCGATGTCCACGTGTTGATATAACTCACCGGAGATGATGATGTGGCTATCCTGGCGGCCAGTGCAGCATCTGGGGCAGGCTCCTTTCCTTCGGTTCCTGGATTACTAAACCTATAATTTACGCCATGGATATCTACCCCAGCTGCAAACAATTTAGAATCTTTTCCAAGTGCCAGCGCAGTTAAGTAGCCACCATATGAACCTCCATAAATGCCGATTTTATTTTTATTGATATCCTTCTGATTCGCTAACCATTCGCCTGCAGCCTTTATATCCTGATATTCTGCTGCTCCTTGTGGCCCGGCATTTAAAGGTTTATGAAAATCAAAACCATAACCAGTACCCAAACGGTAATTTACAGATAAAACCGTAAACCCCATATTTACCAGGTACTGGTTTAAAGCATAATCAATTGAATAATAATCCATCGGGTTCCAACCCAAAAACATTTGCCGTTGAGGGCCACCATGAACATATACGATTGCTGACTTGTTTTTATCTGCTTTTTTTGGAGAAAACAATTGTCCATATACAGTATGGCCATCGGGTGCCTTAAAATTTACATGTTTTGGAATTACCATTTCTTTGATGGGAAAATCGTTAGGAATAAGTGATTCGCCGATGAGTTTAACTGCCTTTTTATCATTTAACACAGCTGGTAAAAGCGGCCGTTCTGCTGTAGAACTTAAACAGAAAAAAGTACGGTTATCTCCCGAAATTACAGGATAGGCTTCAATACCTTTGCCAAAACTCAATGCCTCCACGTTTGCCTTATTTACTGCTACTTTGTAAATATGCCTCCTATCTAAATCATCTGCTTCGTTACCTGTGTTTGCTGCAAAAACCAATGTCTTTTTATCGTTGCTCAGTTTAACGTTTTCAACAGCAAAATTACCCGGGGTAAGCAATAAACGGCCTGATCCATCAGGATTAATAGTATACAAGTGCGGCCAACCGTCCTCATATGAAGTGAATATTATCTTACCATCGGCCCATTGCAAATTGGCACCACCATCAATTGAAGGATAAGAACCCCTGATCGTTTCGGGAGCTTTCCAGATCTGTTTTCCTTCTCCAGAATTTACGTTAACCGTCCAGATAGCCCAGGGCTGATGTTTTCGCGTTAAAACCGAATCCGTTTCTATACCTGTTCCTGCTGTGCGGATAAAAGCAATCGCATTGCCGTCTGGTGACCAAACCGGTGCATTATCTTTAGAAAAAGATTGTGATAACCACTGTATCGCCGTTTGCTGATCGGTATAAATACCTATAAAAGAATGATCTGTGCGGTTGGAAACAAACACAATCTTCTTCCCATCCGGCGACCATTTGTAACCTGAGTTGATGCCTTTTGCGTAAAACAGGTTTTTTGCCGGAAACGATCCATCAATCGGGGCAACCATCACCTGACCTGCTTTGCTAAACAGCACCTGTTCACTGTTTGGTGAAATAATGGGATTATCGCCTTCACCTATTGCAATAACTTTTCCACCGCCAAAAGGCACAGCAAACACCTGTATTTTTGGTGCAATTGGAGATGAATTTGCGTTAACMGGTCCGCCATCTCTTCCACCATGATCGCCGCCACGTACAAATACAATCCATTTGCCATTTGCAGAAATAGATAAACTGGTTAATTCTTGCCCATCATCATCATTATAATCTGTATTTTTTATTGCTTTATAATCAGGCGCTTCAGCAGTATAAATGTTTCTTTTTCCCTGTTCATTTGCGGCCCAAGCTATTTTAGAGCCAACGGGCGAGGCTACCAATTGTGTGGGGAAAGGATAACTTAAAACTGATTTCAGTGTAAAGTTCTGTGCAAAAATTTTAGCGGCAGATATTAGTATGAGCAGTATAAGCAGCGATTTTTTCATTACTTGATATTGAGCGGATAAATTATAAAAAAAAGCCCTAACCGATGTGCAGTTAGGACTCTGATTATTGTTTTTTATAAGAATGTTACTGATCCCACCACAGTTTGGTTGTTCTTGCCACATCTGCCGGAACATTTGCCCCGTTTTTACTGCGTTCGCCCTGTGGATAATCCAAACGACGGATAAAGGTTGGAAGCGCAGCGTTGGCCGGCATACCGAAATCCTTGTACTTGTAATCGAAACGGCGGGCGTCATTCCAGGCCTCAGGATTTAAATAGGTTGCAATGTATTTCTCTTTAAAAATAAGATCTTTTGTTAAAGCCGCAGCACCAACATTAACAACAGGATTGGCCAGATAAGCATCTCTTGCAGTTGTCGAAACCAAAAGTTTATCCATATTAGCACTAATACCAGCCAAATAAGCTGCATAGGCTTTCGTTTTATCGGTATCAAAATAAGCTTCAGCTTCGATAAATTTCAGCTCAGCATAAGTAACAATAAGTATTGGAGCAGTATTGCTGGTCCATGGAGAGTTACTAGAAATATAACACTCATCTTTTGTGGTGTTTGCACCAGGCAATCTGTTACCTGCCCCATTTACGGTTCCGATGTAAGTATTATTCACCGTTTTATCAGTTATCTTTTCCAAGCGCGGATCTACCACACCTGGAAAAGTTGTACCTTTTAGCGCATCGATCAACTGTTCAGAAAGCCATCCACCAAGCGATTGTTGCGAATTGGATAGTGCCACATTGGCCCATGGGTTACGTTCTTTAAAAGTAGCCATTCCGGCATCATCCGCATTTGCCGTAAAGGAATTACTCAGTGCTTCCAATACTGCTGTAGGATTATAAGAACTTGTTTTACTTATTTTGTTCAATAATCTGGCTTTTAAACCATAAGCCATTTTCAACCAGTTTGCCCTTTCAGTGGCAGGAGTTTTCCCATAAATTAAATCGCTTGTAGGGGCCAGTTTAACTGTTGCATTGGTTTTGGCAAGTTCAACAATGGCTTCATCCAATAGTACTATGGCTTGGTTATATACCTCCTGTTGTTTATCATATTTTGGCTTAAGGTTGTTAATGTCGAAAGCTTGCGAAAACGGAGCATCTCCCCATAAATCATTTACCAAGGTAAGGTTATAGGCAATAATCACATCGGCTACACCTTTATACTCGCTGGAGCTTTGTGCAACTGCCAGTTTTTTCATTTCGTTAGCATCGGCCATGGCAAAATAAAGCGCATCCCAGGTGGTAGTAAAATCAATTGCCTGGTAGGTATCTCCGGCCGCATTGGCTGAAGGATTGGCGGTATATTGCACATAGGGGGCAACAATGCTTCCGACAAGGAAATTGTTATTTCCGATTTTGTAAGTTGACGTTGCCAACAATGCATTGAGTGTTGGCGTTGGAACCTGATTAGGATTATCAGACAATTTATCAAAATAATCGTCTTTACAACTCTGCAAACCTAGTGTTGCAATTAAAGCTGCGCACCATGTATATTTTATAATCTTTTGCATCGTAATTCTATTTAAAAACCAACATTAAGTGTAAACATAATTGTACGGGCAGATGGATACGTAAATCCGGCAGAGCCATCATTATTACTACCCGAATCGAAAGAACTCGATTCTGGATCTACACCATAATATTTCGTCCATAACCATAAATTATTTCCGGTAACGGATAGTGAAGCATTTTTGATTGATTTTGCAGGCAACCAGTTCTCCGGTAAATTATACGTTAAACTTGCAGAACGTAAACGTACCCATGAGGCATCGCTTACAAAAGGCTCAGAAACGTTTCGGTAGTAAATGCGGTAATACCCTTCGCCATAATCAACCCCGTCCGGTCCGATCCGCTGCCCCATGTAAACAGGCTTGGCGTTTGGTTGTCCATTGGCCAAAAGGCCGTCAAACACCCGTACTGTTCTTCTATCTGCTGTATAATCAGGCAATCCAAAGGCCGAATAAAAATCTTCTAACCAGTTGTATTTCTCAAATCCTAAACGCGCATCAAACAATACATTTAAACTGAAATTTTTGTATTTGAAAGTATTGCCCATACCAATGATATAGTTTGGCTGCGAATTACCCAGTAATTTTTGCTTGCCGCCTGAAATGCTCGGGAATCCGTTTGCTCCAATCAGCAATGGAAGATCTTTATCCAGTACAATCGGATCTTCTGGCGTACTTCCATAATAACGGTTAAAATAGCTGCCATAAATATTGCCATATGGCTGTCCCTGGATCAGTTTCATCGTTACTCCCGCATTGCCATAACCTCTTGCCGCACCGTAAACAATTTCCGATATTCCGTTAGGCATACTCAATACCATATTTCTGTTGGCCGAAAAATTAACATTTACATCCCACCTGAAATCTTTTGATACAATTGGTTTACCATTCAATACCAACTCAACTCCCCTGTTCCTGATATCGCCTGCATTGATTGATTTGGTTACATAACCTACTGCCGAAGAAATCTGCGTTTGAATGATCTGATCTTTGCTTAATGAATAATAGTAAGTAAAATCGAATCCTAAACGGTTTTTAAAGAACGACATCTCTAAACCAGCCTCGTAGGTATTGGTAAATTCGGGACGAATATCGGGATTACCAAGGTTTGGAGCAATGGTTAAACCACCTGTTCCGGTTGGCAGCGAAGTATAAGGCGAATATCCGGTAAAGGTAGAATACTCAGATGCATCCTTTCCGATCCTTGCATAAGACAAACGCAACTTGGCCTGATTAATGACGGCAGGCAACTTAAATTGATCAGAAAACACATAACTTAAACTTGCTGAAGGATAGAAAAACGACCTGTTTGCTTTTGGCAGCGTAGAAGTGATGTCATTTCTTCCGGTTACGGTTAAGAAAAGGTAATTTTTGTAATCAAAAGTCGCTTCTCCAAAATAACCGATCAGTCTTTTTTGTCGCAGGGTTTGTGTTGGGGTAAGTACACCTGCATTAGCCAGATTAAAGAAATTGTACACACCGAGGATACTGCCCAAAGTACCGATCTCCTTCGATTTACGGTCGTAAAGCTCTTGCCCAAGCCTTAAAGTCCCGGTAATATCATCTGTTAGTTTAGAGGTAAGTGTGGCAACGATAGTGCTGTTAATGGTTCTAAACTTGGTATTGTATTCACCATAATAACCCTGAGCATTATCGTACATGGCTTCAGTAGCATACATCGGTCCGCGGGCAGTTCGCACACGGTTGTCATTATATGTATCTACACCTAAACGGTAAGAAAAATTAAGCCACTTTGCGGGATCATAACTTAGGCTTGCCCCACCGATAAACCGGTTAACATCACCTTTAAGCCTRTTGTTTGCTGTACCCCAGATTGGATTATTGGTACCGAAGTATTTTTGCGAACCATCTGCATTCTGATAATCTGCCACATCATAACGCGGCGACCAATAGGCCAAACTTTCGCCAAAACGGTCTGCACTATAACTATATCCGCCAGAATTGGTGAAATTCATATTTACAGCGGCCTTAAATTTTGGACTGATGGTAAAGTCTGTATTTAAACGTCCCGAGAAGTTTTTGTTATCGGTATTTGGCATCATTCCTTTTTGGTACAACTGCGAAACAGAAGAGAAAAATTTAATCGCTTCACTTCCTCCGGTAACCGAAATCGAATTTTTAACCTGCTGACCTTTACCAAAAGCACGGTCGTAGTTATTAAACAATTGATCAGGGTGAGTCGGATCGATCAGTTTCGCTTCGGCAATGGTTGGCCCCCATGCCGGTCCAATTCCGCCCGGAGGGTTGGTATAAACGCCCAACACGCCTTGGGTATATTCTGTTTGTACATCCGGCGATTTCAACACTTCATCATAGCCGTAACTACTGTTGAAATTAACGCTAACGCCATTTTGCTTACCTCTTTTAGTGGTAATTACCACAACACCATTTGCACCTCTTAATCCATAAAGCGCGGTAGCGGCACCTCCCTTTAAAATATTGATGGTTTCAATATCCTCTGGATTGATATCTGAAGCCCTATTGGTTACCCCTCTTGAACCATATGCGGTTCCATCGGGATTAGCCCCGACTGTAGAGGTAGAGTTATCAATCTGCACTCCATCTATTACATATAAAGGATCGCCAGAAATGTTAGGGTCAATAGAGTTAACTCCCCTGATCCGGATACTTGCTCCCTGGCCCGGGCCACCGCCAGTGCTTGAAATTGTTGCACCTGCAACCTTACCTTGTAATGCATTAAGCAAGTTAGGCTGGTGATTATAATTCAGGTCTTCGGATTTTACAGATTGTGCAGCATAATTTTTACACTTGCTCCGGGTAATGGACCTCCATCATCAACAGCGGTTATTTTTCCTGTTATTGTTTTTACCTGTGCCATTGTGGATAGGCCAATCAGTAAAATAAAAAGAAAAAAAAGTGAGGTAAAGATTTTTCTCATATCACAATTGTTTAGTTTAGGGGATTTTAGTTATATGCAATATAACATTTTTAGCACCAAAAACACGCACAAAACATGATCAATAAGGCTGTATTTCGTGCAAAATTTTACACAAACACCCTTCATCCTGCAAAATATCGCAAAAAACATCAACAAAAAACGCATAAACCGACTTATAAGCTAATTATGCAAGAATATTACTACTTAAAAATTGGTTAGCGTAGCTTTAACGCTTTTACAGAAAAGAAATGGAGACATGAAAGAAAAAAAGCCCTTCCGAAAGAAATCGAAAAGGCTTAAAATGTATGTTAAATTGGGTTTTACTGCTGAACGCCACCGCCCATGCCACCTCCTTGTTGCTGATCTTGCTTTACATCGTCGTTTTTGATTTTTTTCTTTTCTGTAAATTTAAGTTTACCGAAAGAATAACTAAAGTTAACACCAAAAGAACGCAGCGGATAGTAGATATTTTGGCTCTGAAAAACTGTTCCAGTAGGTGTAATAGAGTTATTTACAGTTTGGATGTGAAGATCTTTTGTGAAAGGGTTCAAAGTATTTACACCAATTGACCCTTTTTTGTTTAAGATATCTTTCTTGAATGATGCACCATAAAAGATCATCGCATCTGTTTTACCCTGATACGTTCTTCTTGGAGAATTTACTACACCGAATAATTCAAAATTATAACCTTTACCAAAACCATATGCAGAACGGGCAAAAATATTATAGTTTACAAAAGTACCCGTATTAAAATTGGCTACCTTGTTATCCACTTCATAAGTATTTAATCCAAAGTTACTCATCAAAGTCCATTTTGGTTTAGGGTTGTATGAGCCAAAGACATTGAAACCGTAAGTTTGGCCAGTACCCACATTAATGTAAGTGGTTAATGGTGTATTGGCAGCAGTTGTAGTAAGTGAACTTTCGATTATCCCTCCTGTACGGCGGTAAAACACTGATGCATTAATTACCGATCCTTTTATAAAGGTACTGTAGCCCAACTCTAAGTTATCACTTAATTCAGGATTTAAATATGGATTTCCCTGCTGTAAGTTAATTGGGTTACTATCGTTAAGGAAAGGATTTAAATAGTTTTGACCAGGTCTTTGTAAACGACGGTTATAACTCAGTTTTAATGTTGCATTTCCTTTTAAGGTTTGAGATATGATTGCACTAGGGAATAAATTCAAATAATCATTCTTCTGAATTCCGTTAGCCTTAGTGTTAAAACTTATTGTAGTATATTCCGTTCTTAAACCACCTTTAAACTTTAATTTTTTGGTTAAGTTGAAGCTAATTACACCATAAGCTGCGGCAACATCTTGATTATAATCAAAGTCTTGTGACGAAAAATCGAACTGGCTTCTAATTTTACGAAAAATACCTTTTGCGCCAACTTCTAAGGTTGTTGATTTAGAAAATGGATACGTATAATCAGTTTGAACAGTGTACTCATTATTTTTACTGGTATTATTTCTTTCAGTAGTTACTCCTGTTAAAGAATCCTGAGGAATAAGCGTATTACTAAACCTTTGCGGCGTACGGCCGGTAGATAGCTGCGCAGAAATAGAAAACTCTTCACCTTCTTTTTTAGAGGTCTTTTTATAATCGACATTCCAATCCATATTACTGAATGTCATATCCATATCGCTGATATTTCTTTGACGAATACTATTATAAATAAAATCCGATTCACCTGGACCTCCATTTGAAAAACGGTTAAACTTTACATTAGAGCTAATGTTGTTATATGCATTAAAATCATAATCAACACCTAAACTACCATTTAAGCCATCTCTGCTCCATTTTGAGAAACCGTCTTGTGATAAATTGTTAACACCCCCATTATTTAGTTTGGTGTTGTTAACGATGACAACCCTCGAATTCTGAGCGTATGCAAAATTTCCTCCTAATGAAGTATTAACACTTAAACGGCCCGTTTTTGCAGTTAAGTTAAATGCACCGTTGTTCTGACGTGTACCTGCAGAAGCATTTACCGAACCACTTACGCCTTGTGCATTAGATTTTTTAGTAATAATATTGATGATACCTCCAGAACCTTCTGCATCATATTTAGCTGATGGACTGGTAATTACCTCCACACTTTTAATCTGCTCTGCAGGGATCATTTTTAAAGCATCAGCAACGCTGCTGGCCATAGTACCGGAAGGCTTGCCATTAATTAAAACGCGTACCGCGCCACCACGCAACTGCACGTTGCCATTAATATCAACCGATAACATCGGCACCTTACGCATTACATCAGTTGCATCACCGCCAGCGTTTGTACCATCTGCTTCTGCGTTATAAACCATTCTATCGATTTTATTTTCGATAACCGCTTTTGTTCCCTGAACCTGCACATCTGCCAGCGTATTTTCGCTTGATGAAATATAAATTGTACCTATATTATTATCGGGTTTGGATGGCGTGGTGGTAACCAAAACAGATTTTGTTTTGTAGCCCATAAAACCGATCATTAGCTTATAAGAATCAGGYGATACATTTTGTAAGCTTAATTTCCCCTTGTAATTAGTCTACGCAAATTGCATTTTGTTACAATTATAAGCTATACTTTTTACACTAACTCTATCAATTTGTCGGCAAACACTACGCTTTTATCGGTAAAAGGAATTATGGATGACAGTAAGCCCCTTATTGCTCTTTGATTACACTCAAAACCATGAAATGAAACTTCTGACAGTCCTCCAACAGGATAACAAGTTGTAAAGATTAATTCCGTGATTCCAGTGTTTCCGTGGCGGAAAAAAGCTATGGCTGGTTTAGTGAACCAAACGGAAAAAACAAATGGTCTGTGAGGACACAGACCATGGAATAAATCCCGAACATTCGGAATAGTATGACGAGCACTTAGCTTTGAGCTTTAGTCTTCCCTTAAACCTTTCTAATTTTTATAATACGCATCCAGTGCAATACCTTCATTACCGGATAGGTTGGATCAAATTCCCACCATTTGGTAGCAAAGTTAGGACTGTTTGGTTTTTTGTGGTGGTTGTTCTGAAAAAGTTCGCCCATTAATAAGAAATCCCAAGGTAATGAGTTTTTGCTATGATCATCATTATCATGGTTAGAATAGCCATATTTATGACCACACCAGTTTACAATTGCCCCATGTAAAGGGCCCATCAAAAAGTGGATCGGCAATAAAATAAACAGCCACCAGTGGTTGGCAAAAGCAACATAAAAACCAATGTAAAATAGGCCGCATGCAATTCTCCAGGCCCATGAATTTCCAATCTTATCCACAATTGGCCATTCAGGATAATTTCCCTGGAAAGCTGGCTCTGGCTGTATTTTAAATTGCAGATAATTCATGTACATATTCTTCGTTGCAACCATCATCCCGAAAACATCTTTAAAAAAATGTGGTGAGTGTGGATCTTTCTCTGTGTCGCTATAAGCATGGTGCATCCGGTGCAGAATGGCATAAGCCCTGGGGTTTAAAAATGATGAGCCTTGCGAGATCAGCAATATCAGATAGAAAAACCGCTCCCAAAAAAGCTCCATTTTAAACATCTTGTGCGACGAGTAACGGTGAAGGAAAAAGGTTTGGCTAAACAGGGATAAAAACCAATGGCAAAGAAAAAAAATGAAGATAATCATGTAAGGATGTATATGCTTTATAAACGTATTTTGAGGGCGTTTAGTTTTTAATCGTGTAGAAAAAACGCTTTAAATTAAGCGTTTAGACAAAAAGAATCCTGTTCCAATGCATAGAACAGGATTCTTTTTTAAATTATTTATTATCTACCGAAATCGTCTTGAACACGTACGATATCGCTTTCATCTGATGGATTTGAAGCATCGGTATGTTGCCATATTTCTGCTACAACACCCCAATCTTCTAAACCGATTAAGCGGTGGCGTTCACCTTGTTGTAATTTGATCTGGTCTTTTGGAGCATATTTTTTCACTTCACCTTCTTCATCAGTTTGGCTGGTTTTAATACCAACAGTACCGGTTACCACTTGCCAGATTTCGGCTCTGCGGTGGTGATATTGCCACGAAAGACGTGTATTTGGTGCAACGATTAAAATTTTCGGACTTAATTTACCGCCAATTTTAAGGTCTTCAACATTTAATCCATCAAAATAAGTATCGGCAAATTGTTGCGCCTGTGCTTCATCTATTACAAAAAAACCACCCCAAGGGCGTGTTTCATCGCGGTTTACTACATTAAAACCTTCAATTTTTAAACGTTGTGCTACGCTTTCGAATATTTCTTTTTTGTCGTTTGTCATTGATAAAATATTAGTTTTCTAATAATTGTCGAGGTTCACAGGCATCAATTAATCTCCCTGTGTGGTTCTATAATTTGCCGCAAAAATAAGTCTAATAAATTAAAAAAGCCCCTTCACTCCTTTTATTTTTTTAAACTCAATTTATGAATTACCGTAAAATCTGCCCATACAATAGTTAAAGACTATAAAATTGCTGATAAACACCTCCATTGCTTTAGTATGCTCGCGAGCGGCGGCGAGGGATCTCTATTCGGTTGTGCTTCAGCCGAAACGACGATGAAAACGGATGCCTCGTATCGGGCACCCGTTTTTTTGTTAAAACATTATTTATGGTCGGTGTGACACCAACCATTAGAAATAATAAAATACTGTTGTTTAATAACCTGGATTTGGAGTCAGGTTAGGATTGTTTTTGATTTCTGAAGTAGGAATCGGGAACAATAAATGTTTGGTTTGCAAAGGTTGGTTTACACTTTTATTAATGTGGCCAACAAAATTATCAAAACCATTGGTGCTTTCATTGTACACTTTACGTAACCGCACCATATCAAACCAGGTAACGCCCTCGTAGCACAGTTCGTGCCAGCGTTCTCTCCAAACGGCTTCTTCAAACTGTGTTTGGCTCAAACCTGCAAGATCGGCCAATTGCGCTCTTTTTCGTACTGCATTTATAGCAGTATAGGCTGCAACATTCGGACTACCATCTGCCCTGTTCTGTGCTTCGGCATAAATTAATAAGGTTTCGGCATAACGGATCTGTGGAATATTCAGATCGCTCCTGCTGGTACCTTCTACACCTAGTGTTCCATTTGCAATCAGATCGAAGTGTTTAAAAACATAAGGCTTACCGCGGTTAATCAACGGCATTTTAAATCCATCGGTATAATAATCGGTAAAGAAATAACCTTCTCTGTTTTTAGCCCTTAAATCTCCCGCCTCATACGAACCATAAAAATCTGCGGTTGGAATAGCCGTTCCAATGCCATCAATTTTAGAAACCAATGGCTGGTGCAAAGGTAAATAAGATGATTGCAAGGGGTTACCAGATCCGGCAGCATCATTGTATTGGATTCCGAATAAATGCTCTATTTTATTGTCATTCTTCGCATCGTGAAGGGCTCCATAACCAGGGAACAAGCCAAGTGATGCTGGATTCCCGGTTGAATAATCGATTACCTCTTTGGCCTTATCTGCAGCTAATTTATAATACGCTGCTCCTTTGTTAAGTGGCTGTCCGGCCATGGTTAAATATACTTTTGCCAGTTCAGATTTAATTGCTGCTGTAGAAACACGTCCACTCGCATCCATAAAAGGCAGACCTGCCGCTTCTGCAGCAACCAGATCATCAACAATGAGTTTGTATACCTGCTCTTGTGGTGTACGGGAAGGAGAAAAATTGGGATCGTTAGGACTGGTAATCGGTTTAGTGATTAAAGGCACATCGCCCCATAAACGTACCAGGTAAAAATATGCCCAGGCCCTGATGAAAGCAGCCTCTCCTAAAATCCTTTTTTTCTGTGCATTGTCCATCGGGTTAATGCCCGGAACTTTATCCAACACCAGGTTAGCTTGTGCAATCACTTTGTAAAAGCCGTTCCAGTTTTGGTTAACATGCAGGTTTGTTCCATCATAAATTAATGAATACAAATTGTTCAGATCGGAGTTTTGTGCTGTTTCGGTAGATTGTATGCCGGTTGGTGCATCAAGCATCTGCCAGTTGTTGGAATAAATACCGGCACCGTTTCCAATAAACCGAATCTCTGCATAAACAGCAGCAATACCTGCTTCCGCATGTTCTGGTAAAGTATAAAAACTATTGGGCGAAAGATTGGTGGGATCTGTTTCATCTAAAAACTTCTTACATCCCGAGTTTGCGATTATAGCGCCGCTTAGCAACAACAAAGCAGCGATATTTTTTATGTTCATTTTCATGTTGATATCCTTTCTTTAGTTAATGTTATAATCCAATGTTTAAACCTACCATGAATGTAGTTGGCTTTGGATAATCGAAAAATGTTTGACCCTGTGCAAATGCATTTCCATAGGTAGTTACCTCAGGGTCGTTACCTGTATACTTGGTTGCCAGGAAGAAATTTTGAACAGATGCATAAACACGAAGTTTGCTTAAGCGTAATTTTTCGACAAGTGTTTTATCAAAAGTATAACCTAGTAAAAGGTTTTTTCCACGGATGAAAGAACCGTCTTCTAACCAATGGGTATCCACGTTGGTAACATATCCGGCAGATTGATCCCTGATTGCGGCGATCGGTGTATTTTGATTCTGAGGAGTCCAGGCATTCAATACGCTGGCAAAGCTATTGGCCTGTACCTGTCTGTCTTCACCCGAGTGATGGGTCATATTCAACACATCATTCCCATAAGAATATTGAAGTTCTACAATCAGCTCTAAGTTTTTATAGCGGAATGAGTTACCAAACGACCCCCAGCCTTTCGGCGTTCCGTTACCAATAATCTGACGGTCGGCATCTGTAATGGCATGATCGCCGTTTACATCTAAATATTTAATATCGCCAGGAAGCAAAGTTTTACCACCCCGGTAACTTACATATTGGGCTGCTTCTGCCCTTTCGGCCTCGCTCCAGGTTCCTAAACGTACAAGCCCCCAGAATGAACCCACAGGCTCACCTACCCTGATAATACCAGTTTGATTGGTGAAATTTGGGTTACCCACACCAAAAATATCATCAGGAGTAGCCAAAGAAAGTACCTTGTTACGGTTAAGGGAGATATTGAAGCTGGTTTTCCAGGTAAAATTGTCGGTTTGTACATTTACCGTATTAATCCCTAAATCTAAACCTTTGTTCTGCATAGACCCGATATTTTTTCTGATCACCGAATATCCTGTGGTACGTGGAACCGGGGCATCCAATAACATATCGGTTGTTTTTCTATAATAAAGATCGGCCTCTAAATTAATGCGGTTGTTAAACAAACCTAATTCTAAACCCGCATCAACCTGTGCTGTTTTTTCCCAAACCAGATCCGGATTGGCCAACCTGCCGATACCAATACCGGTTACCTTACTATCATTAATAATAGCTGAGTTATTAACCAATGTGGCGAGCGATTGATACGCAGGGAGCTCTGAGTTACCACTTAAACCATAACTGGTTCTTAGTTTTAAGTTAGAGATAGTTTTGTTTCCTTTAAGAAAATCTTCGTCTGAAGCTTTCCAGGCCAGTGCTGCCGAAGGGAAAAAGGCAAACTTATGGTTCTCTCCGAATTTGGATGAGCCATCTACCCTACCTGTAAAAGTAACCAGGTATTTATCTTTAAAAGCATAGTTTAATCTTCCAAAATAAGAGTTAAAAGCCGATCTGTTCCGGCTAGAGCCCACTGTAATCGATTTACTTCCAGAGCCCATGTTATTGTTTCCGTAAAAATCGGTTACAAAATTCTCCGCATGGCTGGTATTGCTAAAGAAGCTGGTGGCCTGCCAGGAGATACCCAATAACGCATTAATGGCATGCGATTCGGCAAAACGTTTGTTATAGGTTAAATAGTTTTCCAGTGACCAGAAGGTTTCCCGATCATCGGTTACATTGGCCGTTCCATTCTGGCCATCAGAGATACCGTATAATTGTTTGGCATTGTACTCATTAATGTTACGGCTCACAATATTGGCCCCTAACTGGGTACGGAACTCTAAATCTTTGCTAAAGCTGATGGTAGAGTAAATACTTCCCAAAGCAGTTTGGGTAACCATTCCATATTTTTGATCAGTTAAGATGTGCACCGGATTAGAGCCTCCTTCTGCCCATGGAATCAGTTTATTATCGCCCCACTTGCCATCTGCCAGTTTAATCGGTAGAAAAGGAAATGCTTCTGTAATCATACGGACCGAATTTAAGCCGCCAGTTCCCTGATCAACAATGTTTTCATTCTGGTTATTGTAGCTCAAATTACCGCCTACCTTTAACCATGGTTTAATTTTACTATCGAAATTAAACCTGCCCGAATATCGTTTTAAATAAGAGTTCAGTAAAAGTCCCTGGTCATCGCGGTAGCCTGCAAAAACACCGTAAGTACTATTTTCGTTTCCACCTGTAAAACCCAGCTGGTGATTTTGCGAAAGTTTGTTCTGTGTAGATTCTTTTAACCAATCGGTATTATATAATGGATTTCCATTGCCATCGAAAAATTGAGGTAAGGCAATTCTGGCTGCTTTTGGAACGGGTTTGGATGCRTAACTTCCTGCTGCCCAACCTACCGGATCGTAAACTTTAATATTCTCATAAGCCAGATCCTGCACTTTAACGTATTCGAAGGCATCAAGCATCTTAACATGATGTGCCGCCAATGTATTTATACCAAAATCTGCATCATAGGTAATGCGT